>NZ_CAXBOV010000012.1:0-121746 GCF_963977355.1 uncultured Halopseudomonas sp.
ATTGTAAAGCGCTTTATTCAAAGCGCCCTGACTGGGCAGACGCGCATTATAGGGGATAGAAAATAACCGTCAACTGATTTCTGACGGTTATTTTATAAAGAGTGCGGAGAACTTCAGACTTCGGGAGCGGGCTTCTGCTTCTGACGCCAGCGCCACAGGGCCTGCACCGGTCCAGAGACGCTATAGGCTATGAAGATAAACCAGAGTATCCGTGACGGATCAGTGGAAATGATCGCAAATACCAGCACCACCAGCAGAATCACGAAAAACGGTACCCGTCCCTTGAGATCAAAGTCCTTGAAGCTGTAGTACCGCACGTTACTGACCATCATCAAGCCCGCCAGGGCAGTAAGCAGACCGACCAGGAAGCTGATATCGCCACCATCAATTCCGAAATCGCTCAGCGCCCAGACCATCCCGGCTACCAGACCTGCGCCTGATGGACTGGCCAGACCAGTGAAGAACCGCTTGTCTTCATCCCCTACGTGAGTGTTGAAACGGGCTAGTCGAAGGGCCGCACCGGCGACATAGATAAACGCAAATATCCAGCCCACCTTACCCAGATCACTCAGCGACCAGCTAAAAACAACCAGCGCTGGCGCTACGCCAAAGGCGACCATATCCGAAAGCGAGTCAAATTCAGCGCCAAACGCACTCTGCGTGTTGGTCATTCTTGCAACCCGACCATCCAGCCCATCAAGCACCATGGCTACGAATATCGCGATTGAAGCATTGGCGAAGTTTCCATCCATGGCGCTGACAATAGCGTAGAACCCGGAGAACAGCGCCGCGGTAGTAAACAGATTGGGAAGCAGGTAAATACCCCGGTGACGAATTTTCTCGCCACCCGGACCCGGTACCTCTTCGATGTGTTCATCGATCGGCAGCATGTTGTGTGCTGCCTGCATGTCGTCATCGGTGGATTGATGCTCTTGCTTGTCCGTCATGAATGTACCCTGAAAACGTTATCGAGGAGACAGTGTGGCAACTGATCACTCGGTTTGCCAGTTATGGCGAGACCGGACACAAAAAACGCGGCCGTAGCCGCGTTCCTTGTCTGTTGCATCCGAAATGCTTCAGTTCTTGCTCTTGTCCACAATCTTGTTCGCGGAAATCCACGGCATCATGCCACGAAGCTTCTCGCCAACCTGTTCGATCGGATGCGCTGCGTTGATCCGACGAGCAGCAGTCATCGAAGGATAGTTGTGTGCACCTTCGGCGATGAACATCTTGGCATACTCGCCGCTTTGAATACGCTTGAGTGCGTTGCGCATGGCTTCACGAGACTCGGCGTTGATAACCTCTGGGCCAGTAACGTATTCGCCATACTCTGCGTTGTTGGAGATCGAATAGTTCATGTTGGCGATGCCGCCTTCATACATGAGATCCACGATCAGCTTCAGCTCGTGCAGACACTCGAAGTAAGCCATCTCGGGCTCGTAACCGGCTTCCACCAGAGTCTCAAAGCCAGCCTTGACCAGCTCGACAGCACCACCGCAGAGAACAGCCTGCTCGCCGAACAGATCGGTTTCAGTTTCGTCCTTGAACGTGGTTTCAATAATACCGGTACGACCACCGCCTACACCGCAGGCGTAGGACAGGGCGACATTCTTGGCGTTGCCTGACGCATCCTGGAATACGGCGACCAGATCTGGAATACCGCCACCCTTGGTGAACTCGGTGCGTACGGTGTGGCCCGGCGCCTTGGGCGCGATCATGATTACGTCCAGATCCTTGCGTGGCACGATCTGGTTGTAGTGAATCGCGAAGCCGTGGGCGAAGGCCAATGTAGCACCCTGCTTCAGATTGGGTTCGATCTCGTCACGATACAACTGGGACTGGAACTCGTCAGGAGTCAGGATCATCACAACGTCTGCTGCAGCAACGGCTGATGGCACATCGCTGACTTTCAGACCATGGGCTTCTGCCTTGGCTACTGAAGAAGAACCTGGACGCAGACCGACGGTAACATCCACACCGGAATCGTTGAGGTTGCAGGCATGGGCGTGACCCTGCGAGCCGTAACCGATGATGGCTACTTTCTTGCCCTGGATGATGCTCAGATCGCAATCTTTATCGTAAAAAACGTGCATGAAATTCCCCTGTTTCTTGGCAGACCCTATCCGGGCCTGCTGTGTGATTAGATGCTTAAAACCTTTTCGCCCCGGGCAATACCCGAAACGCCGGTGCGTACCACTTCGATGACGGTGGTTGGCCCAATCGCCTCGATAAAACTGTCCAGCTTGTCGGAGGTACCTGCCAACTGCACTGTGTACACGCTGCTGGTTACATCGACAATCTGCCCACGGAAGATGTCGGTAGTACGCTTGACCTCGGCACGCTGAGCGCCCGTGGCCTTGATCTTCACGAGCATCAGCTCGCGTTCGATGTGCGCCCCTTCCGACAGGTTCACCAGTTTGACCACCTCAATGAGTTTGTTGAGGTTCTTGGTGATCTGCTCAATCACCTCATCATGCCCAACCGTGGTCAGCGTAAGGCGCGACAACGTCGGATCCTCGGTCGGCGCCACGGTCAGGGTTTCGATGTTGTAGTTGCGCTGGGAGAAAAGCCCGACTACACGGGACAAGGCTCCCGGCTCGTTTTCCAGCAACACGGATATTATATGTCTCATCATGTGCGCTCCGTCTTGCTCAGCCACATATCGCGCATCGAGCCATCCTTGATGTGCATCGGATATACGTGTTCGGAGTCATCTACCCGGATATCCATGAACACCAATTGGTCGCGATTGGCAAAGGCGCGCTCCATGGCTGGCTTGAGATCTTCAAGCTTCTCTACGCGAATACCAACGTGACCGTAGGACTCGGCCAACTTGACGAAGTCCGGCAACGACTCCATGTAGGAGTGCGAATGCCTTGCGCCGTATTGCATATCCTGCCACTGACGAACCATGCCCAGGGCCTGGTTGTTCAGCGTAATGATCTTGACCGGCAAGTTGTACTGCATGCAGGTGGACAGTTCCTGAATATTCATCTGGATACTACCCTCCCCCGTCACGCAGGCCACCTGAGCATCCGGGAAGTGCAATTTGACGCCCATAGCCGCAGGAAAGCCAAACCCCATGGTGCCGAGACCACCGGAATTGATCCAGCGATTAGGCTTGTCAAAGGGGTAGTACTGGGCCGCAAACATCTGGTGCTGACCCACGTCGGACGTGACATAGGCATCACCCTGCGTCACTTCCCAAAGCGTTTCGATAACCTTTTGCGGCTTGATGATGGAGCCATCGCCTTCATCATAGGGGAACATCCGACCCTCACCACGCCATTCACCAATCTGCTTCCACCAACTGGTTAGTGCCTCCTTGGCAGGACGCAGATTATGTTCCTTGACCATGGCAACCATTTCGCTCAACACGCTGTCGACCGGACCAACGATAGGCACATCAGCCCGAATGGTCTTGGAAATGGATGCGGGATCGATGTCAACGTGAATGATCTTGGCATTCGGGCAGAATTTGCTCGCGCCGTTAATTACCCGATCATCAAAACGCGCACCGATGCAAAGGATTACATCGCTGTGGTGCATGGTCACGTTAGCCGTATAGCTCCCGTGCATACCCAGCCAGCCGATGTATTGCGGATCAGTACCCGGATAGGCGCCGAGCCCCATCAGCGTATTGGTTACCGGCACGCCGAGCTCACGGGCGAGTTCGGTAAGCTGGGCAGAGCCGCCACCCAGAATTACGCCACCACCGGAATAGATAATCGGACGCTTGGCTTCAACCAACAGGTCCAGCGCCTTGCGAATCTGACCCGAGTGGCCGCGAACAGCAGGACTGTATGAGCGCAGCTTGACCTTCTTGGGGTAGCTGTACTCGAACTTTTCGGCCGGGTTGGTCATGTCTTTCGGAATATCCACGACCACAGGACCCGGGCGACCGCTCTGGGCAATATAAAAAGCCTTCTTGATGACCTCGGGGATTTCCCGCGGATCCTTGATCATGAAACTGTGTTTCACGATAGGGCGGGAGATACCCACCATGTCGGTCTCTTGAAAGGCGTCGGTACCAACCATGTTGCTGGCAACCTGACCCGAGAGCACAACCATGGGGATCGAGTCCATGAAGGCTGTGGCAATACCGGTAATGGTATTGGTTGCGCCGGGACCGGAGGTCACCAGCACAACACCGGCCTTGCCGGACGCACGCGCGTAGCCATCAGCCATGTGCGCCGCTGCCTGTTCGTGGCGTACCAGAATATGCTCGACATCATCCTGACGGAAAATCGCATCATAGACATGCAGCAAGGCACCACCGGGGTACCCGTAAATGTATTTAACACCCTCGTCACGCAATGAGCGGACGACCATCTCAGCGCCGGATAAAAGCTCCACTTTAGAATCACCTCTAGCTTGTCACCCATCAGAGACGGGCAACAGGGTACCTGTTTACTGCTCGGCAGAGCATTGACAACGGTGGTTGCCATGCATCAGCTTGACTACGTGCAATGGAGGCAGATCCTGTCGATGCCGGATCTGTCTCACCCAGCGCGAGGTAGCGCGTGCGGGTGCCAGGCCAGGAGCTGGCGGATTTCGCCACCTGGTTTGAGCAACAAAGCAATCTGAGTCGGCAACCTAGTGGGCTCCAATATCAGACTGCTCATGTGAACTACGAATTGTTTACACTCGGACGCCACAAGTCAAGCCAAGTTGGACGAAAGCATGATATCCGACACGCCTAGGACACAGACCTCTGGCCAATCATTCGGGGTCGGTTATATTAGGCAGGCTTAAAGCCCTCAACGCACGGATGGACAGGATATGCACAAGACGCTAATCGCACTCACCTTCGGCCTGCTGAGCAGCGTCGTTGCTGCCGAGCAAATGTACCGCTGGGTTGATGACCAGGGCGTACCCCAGTTCGGGCAGCAGCCGCCCGAAGGCAAAGCCTATCAACGAATGGACATCAGCTCCCCACCGCCACCCGGAGGCACGCTGCGCGCACCCGCCCCGCTTGCACAAAACGAGGACGATCAAGCGCAGACCGAAGAGGATCCGACTACCACCGACGCTGCGCTTGCGGCAAAGCGCACTGAGCAGTGCGCCAAGATTCGCAGCAACCTGCAAACCATGGAGCGTAATCCCCGCCTAAGCAAGACAACGGACGACGGGCAAACTATGCGGATAGGTGAAGATGAGCGTCAGGAAATGATGGATCAGGCACGCGCGGACCTGGAAGAATTCTGCAGCTGATCATAGGAAAGCTTTGGGACCTTTAACCCTCCATGGGGCCCAGGGCGTTCGTCATTCGGTCAATACGTGCGAGTAGCGCCAGCAAGTCCGACTGCCTGCGACCCAACTGCCTGAGTGCTTGCTCGCCCATCGGGGCAACCTGGCAAGTACCGGGTAAAGGGAGTCCTTGGTCGGCAAGCAGCCTCATCCGCGGTATGAATATCCATTGCAACCACAGCTCGAAAGTCAGAGTATCAACGCAAAAGGGCTGAGTACTGGCCAACTGAGCCTGAGTCGGAACCTGCGCCGACCACAAACCCAGCATGTGCATTTCGCTTTCCAGATCATTCAGCGCCAGGCATATATCTTCCCAGACAGCCGCTCTCACAGCGCTACGCGTGCCCGCTGCCTGGCTTCGGCCGCGCCCGCCGCGTTCCCCTGCTTCTCACGCGCATTGGCAATCAACTCCCACAATCCGGCCTGCAACGCGGGTCTACCCGCGGCATAACTCAATCCACGCTGGGCTACCTGCTCTGCCTGGAAAGCGTCCCCCTGGGCCAGCCTTACCTGCGCGAGACGGTAAAACACCTGCGGCTCACGCGGCGCGATGCGCATGGCGCGCTCAAGACTGGAGGAAGCGCCGCCCAGGTCGCCCCGCCCCTCCTGGTCACGGGCAGTGGTCAACAATGCCAGCACAGGGCCGTCAAGCTGCTCGTCCTGTTGCAGAGCAGAGCCGGCAGAAGAGCTCTGAACGCCACTCTGACCTTGGGTCTGGATATCGACTGGAAACGACTGAACGGCCTGCGAGCCACCAGCCTCATCCGGCACCATAACCACAACACCACCACCGGCTGGTCGCTCGACCTGCTGTGGTGGCTGCATCCCCGGCGAGTAGGTTATGTCTTCGCTGGATACCGGGCGACCGGAGTCAACCACAGGAACCGAGCCACCGGTACCGGCACACCCCACCAAGATTGTCGCGATGGCCAGCAGGCCGGGAAGTCTCATCTGCATTGCTATTTCCTCGTTGATTACTGCAACCAGCCGCGAATGGTATCCATCAGGCGGTTGGCTCCGTCCTTCAATCCTTCCTCACTCAGCATCGGGTTGCAACCCGGACCGGGTAGTGGCTGATAGCCTGACTTGAACGGCATCTGCACACTGCCGTCACAACTCGGATCACTACCCATACCCGTCTCCGTGTCGACCCAGGCCATGACAACACCTTGGACCGGCGCACTGCTGAGCCCCCTGGGGTTAGCCTGTGCCATGAAGTCGCTCCAGACCTGCAACGCACCGGATGCTCCGGTCAAGCCCGTATTGCTGTTATCGTCTCGCCCGATCCAGCTTACCGCCAGCAAATCATCCGAAAAACCTGCGAACCAGCTGTCACGCAAATCATTGGTGGTGCCCGTCTTGCCAGCCAGCAGAACACTGCGATCAATTCGGTTGTAGGCTGATCTGCCGGTCCCTTCGGTCATAACACGCGTCATCGCCTGCTGCAGGAGATAGATACTGGCTGCATCAAAACGCTGCTCTACCGCGAAGGGGTAACGCCGCAGCGGGTCCCCCTCCGTGGTCAGGACGTTGCGAATCGCTCGCAGCGGCGTATTGAACCCGCCACTGGCCAGGGTCTGATACATGTCAGTCACCTGCATCGGCGTCATCGAACCTGACCCCAGCAGCATCGATGGAAATGCTGGCCAGTCATGCTGCACTCCCATTCGCTTGATGGTCTCCAGGACCTCGGCCACACCCAGATCAACACCCACGCGCACTGCTGCCTGGTTGTAGGAGTGACTGAGAGCCTTGTGCAAAGGGACCCAACCGTGGGACTGGCGATCGTAGTTCTGCGGAGTCCAGGTCTGTCCGGGCTCGGCCTGCAGCGTTATAGGTGCGTCGTCGACGAGAGTGGTCAACGCGTACTCCTGGGGACGCTGGAGAGCCGTCAGATAGATCGCCGGCTTGACCAGCGAGCCTATGGGTCGTGACGCATCAAGCGCTCGATTGAAGCCCTGAAAGCGCGGATCGGTGCCACCCACCAGCGCTAGAACTTCGCCGCCCTGGGCACTGGTAACCACCATCGCCGATTCCAGCGGACTGGGCGCATCTGCACGCGTCAACCGTTTTATTGTCGACTGTACCGCCTGCTCAGCTTTTTTCTGTAATAACGGATCAAAGCTGGTGAAAATGCGCAAGCCTTCACTGGTCAGATCCTCATCGCGGTAGTCTTCACGCAACTGGCGCTTCACCAGGTCCATGAAAGCGGGATAGCTGGTATCCGCCATGCTGCCGCGCGCGGAGATATCCAAAGGCATGGCAATGGCCTCGCTCGCCTGCTCTTCGGTTATCATTCCCTGCTCCGCCAGCAGGCCGATCACCAGGTCACGACGGGCCTGGGCACGCTCGGGATGGCGACGCGGGTTGAGCATCGACGGGCCTTTGACCATTCCTACCAGCAACGCTACCTGATGCAACTGCAGCTCGTGCAAGGGCTGGGCAAAGTAGTACTGGCTACCCAAACCAAAACCATGCACGGCCCTGCGTCCGTCCTGACCAAGAAAAACCTCGTTCAGGTAGGCCTCGAGGATCTCCTCCTTGGAATAGTGCGCTTCAAGCAGGACCGCCATAATCGCTTCGGTGCCTTTGCGAATAAGGCTGCGATCACTTGTCAGATAAAAGTTCTTTACCAATTGCTGGGTCAGGGTGCTACCACCCTGCACCACGCCACCAGCTCGCACGTTG
Source organism: uncultured Halopseudomonas sp. (assembly GCF_963977355.1). NCBI lineage: Bacteria > Pseudomonadati > Pseudomonadota > Gammaproteobacteria > Pseudomonadales > Pseudomonadaceae > Halopseudomonas > uncultured Halopseudomonas sp. The sequence continues at coordinate 7,939 of NZ_CAXBOV010000012.1, forward strand.
GCATACATGGCCCGGGCAATGCCCTTGGGGGAGACACCAAAATGCTGGAAGTAATCACGATCCTCGACAGCCACCAATGCTTCCACAAGAAAGGGCGGCGTCTGTTCCAGGCGAATGAGAATTCGGTCTTCGTTGTGAGCCGGGTAGATTCCACCTATCAACAAGGGCTCCAGACGGCCCATCACCAGGTTTCCATTACCCGCCAGGCTCGTGACTTGTCCGCCCTGGAACTGCACCTTCAGGAGTTGCGCAGGCTCAGTCCCTTCGAAAAATTGGAAGCCGCGGGTGTAGACGTTGATGCTGTTGCCATTGACTGATATCTGACCAGGCTGTTTTGCAGAGGTCGCCTTGCGATAGCCCAGCGCGCCCAGCTCGGTGAGAAAGTCATCACGACTGAGCTTCTGACCAGCAAAAAGCTCCAGCGGTCGAGCGAAAACCTTGGCCGGCACAGCCCAGCGTTTACCGGTAAACTTCTCCTGCACCACCGCATCCAGGTAGATGGTCAGTCCCGCAAGCAGTACCAGGCCCACCAAGCCGAGTTTGATGAACAGACCGGACCAGCCCTGCCAAAGCCCTTTCTTTTTGCTGCGAGCGCGTTTTTTAGCCATAACCCTCTGCACTTAATAAATGGCGTCATCGACTACTGTCGACAATCGCACCTGTTTGCGGTTGGCCTGAACCCGACCAACCCGCATAATGATCTTTTTGCCTTTCAAAGCAAGGATACACCGTGAGCCAGACACTGCTGAAAGCCCTGCAGAATCCCGATCTCTTCGACCACCCAGTGACCAGTTTTACATTGATGGAAACGCACATTTCCTGGGTACTGCTGACTGGCGACTATGTTTACAAGATAAAGAAGCCGGTCAACTTCGGTTTCCTGGATTATTCCACACTCGACCGTCGCCAGCATTTCTGCCATGAGGAAGTACGCCTCAACCGCCGACTTGCGCCTGATCTCTATCTCGACGTAATCAGTGTGCATGGCAGCGAGAGCGAACCCAACCTGAGCGGCGAAGGTCCAGTCGTCGAGTACATGGTCAAAACCAGGCAGTTCCGCCAACAGGATCTGCTCGGCAACATGCAGCGGGCAGGCTCATTGGAGGCCTGCCATATCGATAGTCTTGCCGAAAAACTGGCTCACTTTCATCAGCAGATAGAGCGCGCCCCACTGGAAACGCCCTGGGGCGAGCCAAACAATCTGCACTCGCCCGTAGCTGAAAACTTCACCGACTGTCGCGGACTACTGAGCGACCCTGCCGATCTCGCGCAGTTGGAGCAGCTCGAACAATGGGCGCATAGTACCTTCCAGCGACTAATCCCCCAACTGTCCCAACGTAAAGCTGAAGGCTTTATACGCGAATGTCATGGCGACATCTATCTCGACAACGTCACCCTGATAGACGGAGAGGTGACCCTGTTCGATGGCATAGAATTCAACGAGGCGTTCCGCTGGATCGACGTGATGAGCGATGTTGCTTTCATGGCCATGGACCTTGAGGATCGAGGGCTGAATGACCTGGCGCAACGCTTCGTCAATGCCTACCTGGAGCACACGGGTGATTACGCCGGCCTGGCGCTGCTGGACTACTACAAGGCCTACCGGGCGATGGTGCGCGCAAAGGTAGCGCTGTTGCGTCTGACCCAAGCCGACGTCAGCGACCAGGAACGCAAGGAAGTGTTGGCGCGCTATCACAGCTACGCCAACCTGGCTGAGCGGTATACCCATGTCCCCCTGCGGTTCGGCATCCTTACCCAGGGCGTGGCCGGCTCAGGCAAAAGCACCATAGCCCTGCACCTGGTGCAACAACTCGGAGCGATTCGTCTGCGCTCGGATACCGAACGCAAACGGCTGTTCGGTGTACAAGGAGCTGGCAACCTGAACGCTGGCCTTTATTCCCAGGACGTCAGCGAGAAGACCTATTCCCGGCTGGCCAGCCTGGCCGCTCAGGTGCTTGCTGCTGGATACCCTGTGGTCGTTGATGCCGCCAATCTCAAGCATTCTCAACGCGACTTGCTGCGTCAAGCCATCGAAAATCAGGGCGCACCCTGTCTCATACTGCAGTGCACAGCCTCACTGGATATCCTCGAAGAGCGCATAAGCAAGAGGCAGCGCGAGGGTATCGACCCTTCCGATGCAGATATGAACGTTGCCCGCCATCAGCTTGAGCAGATGGAGGAACTGACTGATGATGAAAAACCGTGCAGCATGCGTATCGCTACTGACGCGCAAGACAGTCTGAGCCAGTTGGTAAGCCAGCTTCGAGAACGATTCTAGCTTGACCAACGACGCGGCTGTACCTATCAGCCGCGTCGCACTACACTGCTTTCTGGGAACCAATAAAAAGAAGCCCAGACCATGCAAACAAATATAGTCCTCGGCCGCGACAATCACGTCCGTGCCTGCACCATCCCGCCAAGGGGTTCACGAGCAATTACCAGATACCATGGCTACCCTGCCAATCAGGCGCCAGGAGGGGTTGCATGATAGACGATGAACTCCTGACCATGCGTAATCTCGGCAAGACATCCGCCCAATGGCTACACGCTACCGGAATTCATGACCGTGACGAACTCGATCGTCGAGGCCCGGTAGGGGCCTATTGCGCGGTACGTGAAAGAGGGTTTCGGGCATCCAAATCATTGATGTTTGCCATTGCCGGTGCTCTGCAAGGCGTGCACTGGAACGACCTTGACCCCGAATACAAGGAACAGTTGCTGGAACAGCTCAGGCAGCGTCAGGCAAAGCATTGATTAGGTGTGAAGAGCACTTTACGCTGGGGCCTCGCTCGCACAATAGTTGAAGCGGATCACGCTCACGACAATTTGTATTGGCGGTAGCTGAACCCACTGCAGTATCTTATTGCCAACGGCAAAGATTTTCCGAGCTCGTGCGACTTTCAGCTGCAGGTCTTGCCGGAAACAGGAAAACAAAAAAGGAATTCGCACATGTATCTCATCGGTGACCAGCCCCCCTACGCAGAAAAGCTCATCAACGCGCTGCAACTCATACCTGAGCAGCTGTTGGATGGATTGCCACCGTGCGGGGAACCCATTTCCCTGGATGCGGTAAACGACCTGTATGACCATGTCGGCAATAACCGTATATACCTGCTTCAATCCGGACTGCTGCATGCGGTGATTGAAGAAAAACCCCTGTTCTACATTCAGGAGGGCGACCTGATCGGGCTGCGCCAGGGTCTCAACACCGCTCCCTGCACCTACCGCAGCGACGAACCACTGATACTGGTTCCCTATGACCGTGAAGCGCTATTCAAGCACATTCACGGAAATAGCCAGCGGCAGGAACAGTTTACCCAGTACATCCTCGGCCAGGCAGCGCTCATGTCCGACGCACTGGCCTACAGCCGCCCACCTGAAGTACGGCCGGTAACCGGTTTTCAACAGTTTCCTGCCGGAGCCGAACTGATTCGCCAGGGCGACGACGCCGATCATGTTTTTATCATTACCGAAGGACACGCCGAAGCTTTCGTTCAGGGAATCAAGGTCGGTGACGTGCAGAAAGATGAAATTTTCGGCGCCATGGCTCTTTTCACTCGGGAAAAGCGTTCGGCAACCGTCATCGCCAGCGCAGCCACCACTGTGATGATGATCCCCAAGGATCAGTTCCTTGCTCTCATGCAAAGCAACCCGCGTATCGCCCACAGCCTGATCGAAAGCATGGCCCGCAGGATAGACCTGATGAACAAAGAACTGACCCAGTTCAAGCAGGCCACGAGGTAATGATACTCACCGCTTGACATGCGAATGAGAATCTATATTATTAGCAACAAGTCGCTGCGAGGCGACTTGTTGATAGCAGCTTGCTTCAAGCCGTTATCTCCTCATCAGGCTGATCACGGATTAGGCCCGCTCAATGAGCGGGCCATTTTTTTGTCCGGGTTCTCCCCCTACTCCCACTGCGCGCAATAATCCATATCGGGCAGGGCGGGGGTAAGCCAGACGAAGTCAGCCTGCATACGGTCGGGTAACGCACCACCCGCTTCAACGAGCAACACCACCAGTGGCGCAGGAGCATCATTGACCGGCCAGTGCACCGGCGCCCCCACGTCCTTGCGTACATGATAACTGCCCGCCAGGAGCAGCGCTGGCGTGGGGGCATCGATCAATTGGCTGACGATTCGCTGGTCACGCGCCTGCTGAATTGCCAGCATCGGCGGGAATTGCTCTTCGGGTAATTTGCCGCAGTGGGAAGTGGCGATCGTTTCGTTGAGTAACGCCAATGCCTCATGTAGCGACGCGCGATAAATCTACCGGCGCCGCGCGATAATTGAAGGGTGGTGAGTGTTGCTCACCGTGAAAAGGAATTTCAATTTATAGACTTGAGGGGCTTCGGGTTGAATGCGGGCTCCCAGGTGGCCAGATGGGATAGTTGCTCCCTGCCGGCAGGAACGCTACCCGCCTCACACTGCTGCAGTAACTCAGTGAACATGCGAACACCCATCGGCCCGAGGTCGCGCTGCCAGAGAGTAGCGGCCGTATCGTCCGGGCGCACCAGGCACCAGTCCTGGTAGATGATGGGGCCGGAGTCGACCCCGTCATCCATCCAGTAGAGAGACCCACCTGCTACAGGCTCACGCATGTGTATGGTCCACCGGACGGCGTCACGGCCCCTGTGAAGGGGCAGCAACGATGGATGGTACCCGGCGCAGCCGAGGGCTGACCTCGACCGAGCGCCGGCGGTTATATAGGCATGAGCATGAGCGGCTAGGATCAGGTCGCAGCGGGGCACGTGAATAGCCTCCAGGCGCCGCGCCGAGGTGACCGGGATCGAGAGCCGGGTGGCGTGATCAGCCAAGCTGTCACCCTGCGGGGAAACGACGTGAAGCACCTCGTGGCCGCGAAGCAGGCACTGATCGAGCACGGCCTTGCCGAGCCATTTCTGTCCTACGATGACTATTCGCATGAGTCCCCCATATATCTGAAGCCCTGAACCGCGCGGAAGTGGCCACCGAAGCCGCTGCCACCGCTGAACTTGACCCCGGCCTTGGCAGCGCTGGCGGCGAGCGTCGCGGCGCTCTTGGTCTTGTTGCCGCCCGCCAGCATGGCTGATACCTGCGTCCATCTGGGATCCCTGCGCAGCGCTGCCGCAAGGCCGGGGTGGCTGGTGTGGAATAGCGTGCGCAGCGGCAAGCCATAGCGGTTCTCGCCGGCCAGCCACATATCACAAACCGCGTTGAGAAAGCGCATACCGACGCCGGCGCCTTGCCATTCAGGCATCACCACAAGCCTGCAGGCCCTCGCTTCGACCATCCCAGGGCGAGTGGCAAAGGCGACATGGGCAACGGCCTCGTCACCCACCCAAGCGGTGTAATGGGTCGCGGCGACCATGGGCGGCAGCTTCAAATAGTGATGCTCTTCAAACACGGCGTAGTCGCGCTGTGCAGCCTGGCGAATCTCGACTTTGATCTCTGGCCTTCGCCGATGCCACCCCCGTTGAAAGGACTGATCGGCGGTGTCGTAGACCCAGTCTGGTTTGATCCAGTCGAGGATGTCGTAGTGGCAAGAAAGCAAAACAACCTGACCGCCTGTTCTGCGCCAGGCTTTGGAGAATGCGCCCGCGCCCACCTGGGCGATCTGCCGGTCGACCACTGAGCTGAACTCGTCCAGGACGGCCAACCGAGGGGCCTCACACACGAGCCTGGCGAGGGTTGCGCGGAACTGCTCACCCATGGATAGCACGTGGTAGGGCCGGAGCCAGGCCGGCACGCTGCCTAGGCCAACGGCCGACAGCGCGGCGGGTACCGGATCGAATGGACCGTCTGGGGTGATGGCATCGATCACTGGCAGGTTCTTCGGCCAGGCGGGGTCGTAAAGGGGGCCAAACTCGCGACCGATGCTGGTCTTGCCGGATCCGGACGGGCCGACGATCACGCCGATCTGCCACTCCTGGGAATCAATCGGCAGGTCGGCATCGATCACCACCTTGTGACCCTGCTCGACGTTAAAGAGGGACTTCACGCGGGCTGCGCGGTAGCTCTGGTAGTTGGGGCACTGGTGCTCTATGCGGATATTCATACGCAGACCACCCTGACCTTATGGCCCGCGCTTTTGAGGTTCTGGAAGGTTTGGCGCTGTGACTGCTCGCCGTCGCAGATGACAATTACCCCGTACTGGGGGCGGTACTTATACCCGTTCCGACCGGGCTGACGCTTCTGTTGCTGTGCCATGATGGCCTCCTAAATCGGCGCTCGGTGGCGCGCAATTGGGGAGGCTCATGGCCTTCTGATGATTGAGGGTCTTGCACCGAGGACACTTGATCTGTACCTCGGCTGCTTCTGTTGCTCTGGCGAGCAGTTTGGTGCAATTACCGCATCGAATGTTTTTCAACATCTGCAAAGCCTTTTCATTATCTGATAGCCTTGGCCCGCACTCGCGAGTGTGAGGGGTCTTGGCTGGCTTGCAGCTCTGTTCTGCTTGTCGGTGGCCGGTGCGGGTGTTGGCGCACCCGTCTCGGTCACCTCTCTTTTTGAGGTTACTCTTGCTGCTCGCAGCTCCAGATCATCTGGGGCTGGTTCGGTTTCGGTAGTAGGTACTGCTCAAGCGCGGCCGGAAGCACCAGATCATTCTCGAGCAGGATGTTGACGTGGTAGCCCGGCAAGATCTCCGGCGCGACTATCTCAAGGCCCTCGTCATCCCACTCACCACCTCTTCGAATTTCACCCACCTCGACTACGTGGCACCTATAAATGGGGCGATATGCGCCGGTCTCCTCGTCCAGTGTTGAAAGCTCGCAGGAAGACCAGCTATCCATCCAAGCGGCGAGATCAGGGAAGTGAAGGTAATAAGGATCTGTTCGAAAAGTGTGCGTCATAGCTGGGTGATCCTTTGCAGCAGGGAGTCGGGGAGTGCTTTGCGAAAAAGGATAATGCGACGGATGTGGACGTTGGCTGGGCTAACCCCACTAGCGGTAGAGGCAACACCGAGCTGGGAGGGCTGCACTGTAAAATCAGAATTTATTGATGAGTTGGCGGATGCCTGCCCATCAACTCTGAGCCGGATATTTGAACCCGATCTATAAGCGCCCGCGGCTTTTGAGAACACCTCCCAAGACACCCCTGACGTTATCAGCGTCGCAGTATTGCCTCCTTCTATGCGCCAAATAAGCTGCCCGCCGCTGTTTCTCTGAAAACGCAACTCGTTGCCCGACCCTCCGTCACTGAACGACAGTAACCGGGAGAAGTCGCCCTGCTGTGCCTTTGCATCAACGTAAGCTGTAATTTCGGCGGCATTCCACAAATCAAGAAAGTTCTGCCCGTCGATGATTTGGGACTCGGCGGGGATGGTGACGGCGGCGGTAGTAGTTTCAACGTAGGGAGTAAAAACTGAAGACAACGACGCTTGCGCACCAGCCACCCGGATAGCCCAGCTATTTGCTGCGACAGGTTGAGCGCCTATGCGCATGGTTATGTCGAGCCACGCGCCTGCGCCTGCCAAAGCCACAAGCGGTATTTTTATCCACGTGTTCAGGGGCTGGCCTGTTATATCGACATAAACTAGGGTGCCGTCACCGTAGTCAATAGAGCAGTGCGTAGCATCACCTTTGTTCTCTATGTAGATATAAACGCTGGCAGCTACGGTTCCGCTCAATATTGGAGCGGCAAATCTGCAAATTCCTTGGGGTGATCCAGTAAAAACGTAATTACTAAAACCGCCAACAGGCGTTGCTACAGCCGTGCTAATCGTTCTAGTCGCCCCGGCGAGTGCAGACCAGCGAGCGCTAGAGTCATCGTTTGAAGGCCAGATCACATTTCCATAACTCCCCCAAATCCGATTCCCCAGCTTCACCCCCGTCACAGGGTCATACTCGATCACTGGCTCATCTGCCGCAGCAGTCTGCAGCACCCCATCCGCATCCCAGTAAGTCCGCCCCGCAGGCAGGCTCCGGTTATTGACGATGTCCGTCCAGGGCTTCTCGACGAGCCGGCCCAGCGCGGGGTCATAAATCCGGTACCTCTCATTGATGTAGTCCAGGTCCAGCCCGCCGAACGCTTCGATGATCGGCTCGCCGGAGTCCACCGGCTGCCAGATAGGTTTGAAGGCACCCATCACACCACCTCGACGACAGCATCAGCGGTCACATGCACGCCAGCGGAAGAGCAGCGCACCTGCAGGGGAGCCGCAGCAGTGACGCGCAGGGTGCCCAGGTCCAGCCGCTCGGCATCGTTGGCGGCGATACTGTGCGGGCCTGCGATCTGCCCGGTACCGCGGCGAAACTCCACGATCACGGGATCAGTCAGGCTGGTGTTGCAGACCCGGACGGCGGTCACGTCTGCATTCTCGGCCACCACATCGGTCCACGCGTCGTTTGTGTAAGCTGTCAGCTCATAGGCTTTGCCGGTTTTCATGCGCGGTATGCTCCGTAGATAGTGATGGTTTCATTGTCGGAAGTGATGGCCGCGAGTGCGTCAATGTTGGCCTGTAGGTCGTTGGACGCTTGCTGCAGCTTCATGTCCACTGAAGCGTTATCCGGCAACTGATCAGCCGCTTCACCCACGTCATACGCCGACGCGGTACCCAACAGCCCCAGGGCGTAGCCGATCAGGCCGTCGACCATGGTTTTGATCTGGGCGATGGTCCATTTGACTGAGCTGCCCGACTGGACCGCCGCTAGCCGATCGGCGTCCTGGGGGGCTGTGCCGTCGGGTAGTTCGCTGAATTTCTTGGCCATGTTATGACTCCAGAATGAGGGGTTCGCCGGCTTCGGTGAGCAGCTGCTCGCCTGACTCGGTGTGGAAGGGTTCGGTGCGCGTCCATTCGAACTGGTGGGTGATACGCTGCCAGCTGGCGATGCCGTCGCGGGTAGACCAGACCTCGGCGATCACCTGGCCTTCGTAGGTGTTGCTCAGGGCGGTGGTGACGCCGGCCAGGCCGGTGATGGATGCCAGCTCGGCGTTGGTGTCTGCGCGCAGCAGGCGGGCGCTGTATTCGGTACCGGGCTCGGGCCCGATGTTGCCCAGGGCGGTATCGATGACCTGGTCGCTCTGGGTAACGCGGTCGCGGTGTGCCCAGGCCAGGTTGATGGCGCCGACTACGTCTGCGGGGTATGCGCCGCCGTTGATGCGTAACTGGCCGGGTGGATACGGCTTGCCCTGGCGCGCCTGCAGGCTGATCGAGCTGGTACCGGCCAGGGCTGGATCTAACTCGGCCGAGCTGGTCATGGTGAGCAGCTGCGCCTGCAGCGTGGTGCCGAGGGTGTACGCGTTCTCATCAGCGCCGCTGCGCTCCTCGTAGATCCACAGGCGGCTGCCGGCGGCATGCTGAGCCGGGGTGGTATCGAGGCAGCCACGGGCGATGGTTGCGATGCCGGTGTCGATGTCCAGGGAGTCGATGCGAACGATCTCATCATTCAGCAATGCCGGCGTGCCCAGCTCTACTTCATCCAGGCGGCTGAAGGATGAGAGCTGCACAACCGTGGGGCCGCTCTCACGGCCTATCGCGCTGACCAGCAGCCCCGAGGGGCACCAGTCTGCAATGCCCTGGTCGACGAATTCGCCGGTGGATCCGACGCGGGTCGTGAGCCGGTAGGTAAGCGACATCTGCGTTGGTGCGATGGCCACCGTCGCGGCATAGGCGGCGGTGTCGTCGACCAGCGCCAGGTTGGCCGGGTCGATGGTGGTGACCAGGTCGCGGTATGGCACCTCGAACAGGCGGCGCGTTGCTGCGGCTTGGGGGGTGCGATCGGGCGGGATCCAGCCCGCCGGCGGCACGGCCACGTAGCTGGTGACCGGCAGGCTGAACACGTCCTGCAGGACATGCAGGGTGATGCGGCCGTCGATCATGGTGCCGTCTTCGATCTTGCCGACGCGCACGACCATTTCAGCGATACCGCGCTTGAGCGACCGGATCCGGATCGGCTGCGCGAGGTTAAGGTTGCGGGCCCGGCGATCGCACACCACCTCGAAGCGCTTTAGGCCTGACGTCTTGATGCGCAGATCCCGCTGCAGCAGCCTGGCCGCGATGCTCGCGGTGGGTGCGCCGGGATATTCGACCATCTCGACCGAGCGGCCCCGGCTGCGGGCGCCGACTGCTGCGTTTACCGCGCGGACCTGCTTGGTGTCGCCGTCGATCGCATCGTCGTATTTGCAGATCATCTCGCTGGGCACGTCGTCCGCGCCGGCGTTGTCATCTTCGAGGATCTCCAGCAGGCCGCTGTCTTCGTCAAACAGCGGGAGGTCGGCGGCTACGTAGTCATTGCGCAGCAGGCGGATGCTGACCAGGCCGGTGGTGCGGTGGTCGTAGACCTCGCAGCCGGCGTGCTCGCACACGCTGCGTGAGAATGACTCGAAGCTGTCAGACCGGGCCCACTCAAGGCACAGGCCGAGCTGCTCCTCAAAGCACTGGTCAGCCGCTGCGCGCCAGGCGGCGTCATCGAGCAGGCTGCGGGGCCAGCCACGGAAGCGCGAGCCGGTACGCATCAGGTACAGGATGTGGACGGGGTTCATGGCCTTGATCTGGCCATCGGCCAACCAGATGAACTGCTTCTCTGGGTACCAGGCGCCGTCCGCGTCCCAGAGGCGGTTGCCGCCGCGACGCAGGATCGACCAGGGCTTGGGGTACGGGTTGCTGGTACAGATCAACCCGGAATAGAACGCGGTCGAGATGCCCCGGAATGCCGGCACCAGGCCGCCGAGCATCGCTGCCAGGCGCGGGAGTACTCCCTGATCCTCTGCGCCCATCATGACATCGAGCGTGCCCTGCAGACCGCCTTCGCCCTCGTCGCCGCCAAACAGGTTCGGCGCGTTGATGAACACCTGCTGATTGTCGGTAACCGAGCCGCGCCAGGCGCGTTTGTCGCTCGCCTTGATCTCGACCAGCTCGTCGATCGGCAGGCCAAAGCCCATGTGAATGTCGAAGTAGTACCGCGTGACCTTCGGCTTTTTGCTGCTGCTACTGCCCATGCTCAGCCTCCATCACGTATTGCACCAGGTGCTCGGCGCGGGCATCGCCGGTGGCCAGCAGCACCTTGGCTTCGATGCCGTCGTGCAGAAAGCCCATCCAATCCAGGCCGTGCAGCTGAAAGAAAGCCCTGGCCTGGCCGTGGCAGTAGCCCTGGCGGCCGTTCCAGGTGGGCAGTTCATGCATGTGCTGTACGGTCACGATCATTTCTTGCCACCGCTCTTCACCGTGACGCGGCGGGTGCGGTAGTTGCCGACGGTCAGCACCATCCACCCTTTGCTCCAGCGCTGGCCGAACACCGCGTGCTGCTCGGCGCCTTCCTCGGCTCGCGGAAAGTCGAAGTCTTCCAGGGCTTTCGGCTTGGGGTCGGGTTGCTTGGGGGCCAGCGCCGACATAAGAGCGAAGGCGCCGATGAGTATTACGAGTGTCCACATGGTTAGCTCCTCACCAGACCTGGTCGCCATCAAAGGGCGACTTGCCCTGCAGATGGGGAATGGCGCGCATGTTGTCGAGGTTGTCGAATTTGCCGTCGCAGGTTTCAGCCAGGAAGTCACAGCCGGGATAGACGCGCACCGTGGCTCCGGCCGGGATGCCGGCGGTACCGCCGAGCAGCTGCAGGTCGGTGCCGATGTGCTGCTCGATGTGGCGCCTGTCGTACTCGCCCGAGCCGATCGACCATTCCAGCCAGCCCGCCGCAAACCAGCCGTCCGGGTAGCCCGCGAACGCCGGCGCGGAGACGGTCTGGCCGTCCTGCGCCTGCAGCGTGGTGGTGATGCGGTACGGGTTGAGGTCGACATTGCAGCGGTTGTCACCGAGGCGCGCGGTACACATGCGGCTGTAGACGTCGGTCAGGCCCGGCTCTGACATCTCGGCATCGCGGGTTACGCACTCGATGCGGCAGCTGTCCAGGCTGGGCCAGTTGACCGAGGCAATACGGCCCGGCCAGGCCAGGCGCGCCTCGGCATCGCCGTAGTGCATATCGAAGATCACCAGCTCAATGCGCTCACTCGGCGGGAAGGTACGGAACGGCTGCGCCACGCTGATATCAGACGGCGCGGTGATCGTTAGCGCGTCGGCCTTGGCGTCGCCCGACTGCTGGATGCCGCGATCGCTGATACCGCCGACCAGGGCGCGGAACACCTGGTTGTTGTAGGTGATGTCCCGATCGGAGCTGTTGTACAGCCAGCGGATTACGCCCCGGCTGAACTTGTACAGGCGGATGGGTTGGCCCAGGGCGATCGAGCCCTCGCGCTGATCAAAACTCATCGTCGCGCACTCCTCTGAAAACCATGCTGCCGGTGGCAACGCCTTCGCTGTCGGTGGTGTGGTCGATCTCGACCGAGTCACCGGCCATGCGCGAGCAGACCATCCAGCAGATGCGCATCACGTCCGCCGGCGTGACCAGTTGGCCGAGGGTCTGGTCGATCGCCAAACGCTCGAGCGCGGGTGACACCTCAACGGCCCCGGTGATGCGGCGATACAGCACAGCGCCGCTGAACAGCTCAATGCGGATGTCGCGGCGCCCTGGGCGAGCCTGGCCGAACCGGGCATAGCCGCAGTTGGCGACGTCGAGGGTGAGTGATTCACTGGGTACGGTATCGACCAGCGTCAGATCGTCGGCATGGGTCGGGATCCACAGGCTTGCGTGCGCGCCGCGCAGCGTATAGGCCAGGCTGCGCCAGAAGGCGCGATCGGCCCGGCCCATATCAATCCACCGGTAGCCGGTAACAGGCATGGCGCGGGCGGCGATATCGGTCACCAGCGGCATGGCCGTCTGGCTGTCCAGCGTGCTGGTGAGGCGCTCATAGCTGCTGGTGAGATCCTCTGACTCATCCGGCTTGGCATCGAGCACGGGCCGGCCACGGTAGGTGGGCAAATCCGCGGCTTCCAGCTCGGGCCAGTCTGAAGGGTCCATGATCAGGAATTCGACCTCGGCAGAGGTCAGCATGTCGGTCATGCGCGACAGCTCTGGCTGCTGCATCAGGCGCCCGGTGCGGGCCGGATACAAGCGCGAGCCAGCCGGCCAGGCTGATTGGGTGGCGCGGCGCAAATCGAGGCCGGTTTCGTCGATCGCAAGGATCTCGACCACCTCAAACTCGAACGCGGACTCGCTGCGCAGCATGGCGATGCCGCCCACGTGAAAGTCCAGGAACGCGGTCTCGCAGTCGATGCGTAGGCTATCCAGGGCAACCGGTACCGAGAGGATCTGGATTTCCGGCCAGACCGGCACGGCCCAGATGCGGCCGCTCCAGCTGAACAGCGCCAGATCGAGCAGCTGACGCTCGCGGCCCTCAACGTACATGGGGCCCGACAGCTCACGGCGCGGGGCCAGCAGCAATGCGCGGCGCTGCTCGGCAAACGACTCGGAGACCAGAATGTCAGTCTTCCAGGTGAGCCGCTCGCGGATCCCATCGCCCCAATCGGGCGCAAATGACCACGCGATGATGCGGTTGGCGGTGATGCGCACCGCCGGCGACTCGCCGTTGTTGAATAACCAGGTCAGGTTGGTATCCAGCACGGGCTGGCCATCGGGGGTCACGGATACCTGGTACTCGCGCTCCTGCAGGGCGGCGAACAGCAGCGGGGCCTCGGGCTGGCCGCTGATGGTGATGCCTTCGTCTTCGCCGGCGATATCGGTCAGGGTGTGCGGCACGAGGTGCGCGTTCCAGACTTGCACGGGTGTGGTCTGGGTTGAAACGACGTTTCCGAGATCGAGCAGGGCTGGGAGGACGTGGATCCGGTAGTAGTAGTCGTCAACAAATGTGCCAAGCTGACTGCCGTGAACTGCCCGGCCGTTTGCGGCTACGGGCCATAATGCCTGGCGAGCAGCTTGACCAGACCGGGATGCCGCAGAGGCGTAAGGGAAAATATCAAACTGATTGATCCAGGCAAACTGCGAGTGCGCCTGGGTCAGGTTGGAATTGACGATCCCGCCCTGAGTCTCGTTCACCAGGGCACCACTGAGTAGGGACATGCTCAAGGCCCCTCGTACCGAATAGCCCAGCCGAAGGTGCCGGTATGATCAACCTGATTTCCGCCGTTCCGCGCTGAAGCGTTCTTGCGGAACCATGGGAACACTTTCCAGCTTTCGTCTCCAATCGTGATTACTTGGCCGGGGTCGTAGTTGTCGATCCTGACGTAGCGGCAATGAGCAAAATCACCGACCAGGCTCAGGTAGTACTCGGGGCGGGCTTTGTAGGCACGAATGGGCAGTAGTACGGATTCGTCGTTCCAACGGTTGGGCAGATTCGAAATCAGAGGGGCGGCGGGGCCTACGCCGATCCAGTCGTATCTTGATCCATCATTGGACCTGAACCACCCCTGGCCATCCAGATCAGAATGCAACCACCAGTTCTCTGCGGTGTTGTAAGCGTTGTTATACCCCCAGCACAATGCTGGTGCGACCTGCGCATTGTTGCCGGCATCTCCTCCACCCGTGGCGAACATGTAAATCGGACCGGTCTTGCTGGAGCCTTGCGTGCCGACGGTTGTGGCTGCCAGAGACGCGCCAACCCACATTCCGGTCCCAGCGAGGCCGCCCACGGTTGATTTACCAAAGGCGCACCACTGGTAGCGGTCAACGTCATAGTTGACCACCATGTACACTTCCTGCTCAAAAACAAATATTTCGTAAGATGCCGGAAAGGTGATTTCGTAGGTCGGGTAGCCTGACCGGGAAAACACACGACCAATCCTTACCCAGCCCGGTGCGTCTCCCGCTGCTGATGAGGTGCGCCCGAGCAGCCAGATATTGCTGGCATCCACGGTTACCCGCAGAAACATCACGCCCTTACTTAACACCTCGGCGGTGCTATCCCAGGACCAACCCTCAAGCAGGCAGGTATCTACAAGCGCCGTTCGAAGCGCGGTGAGGCTGTTTGCAGAACCGTTGTAATAGGCCATCAGTTATCGAGCCTCATTGCGTAATAGTCGTTATGCCCGGTGCGTGACACATCCTGGATTACCACGTAGTTCACCCCCTCGATCGTCAGGGTGTTCTCGACAGCATTGTTGAAGCCGCTTATATGGAAAACGCCGTCCAATGCGCCCCACACGTTTGTCGAGTTGTCATGCAGCTCAACCGGCATCAGGTGATAAATGCCGCCCGTGTCGCGCAAGCGCAGACTTGTATTGCTAGTGGCGCCACCAGCGATGAAAGCATTACCCCACGGGTAGCAATGGGGCGTTTGCCATACACCGTCGTTGAAGCGCAACCGCATGTTCGCTCGGTTGCCCTTGTAAGGAATGGAGTGCCCTGTATCGCTAAAGCGGGTGCCTGGCACACCGCTGAGCATGCCGGCACAGATGACCGGGTACGGGTACTGGCTAGGCCTGGCATAGGGCAAAAACTTGCCCACGTAGGCGCTTTCATAAACCGGAGTGCCGACCTTCATCGCCAGGGCAATGCGCTGGGGGTTTACGGTCAACCAATAGTCGATGCGTTGGTTGTGAGCAGGCACGCCGGAGAGAATCGCTCCGGGCTGGTTATCGAACGGGTTACCGGCGACATAGCCGGTGAAGCCTGCCGCTGCCAAGTTGTAGTAATCCGCATCGGCGTTCTGGTACGTCCTGAAGCCGACAAAGATCTCCTCGGTACCGGAGTACCCCACGCCCTTGAGGATCAGCTCGCGGTTGGCGATCGAGGTGTCGTAGCGCAGCACCGTCCAGCCGTTGGCGGCGGCAAAGTCGCGGATCTTCTCCAGCATCGCGTAGTGCGCGAGCTGAACGCTGTTGTCTACAAATCCAATCTCGTGCGGCATCAGCCTTTCATCCCCATTAACTGGCGCACGCGGGCGCCGTTCTTTTGCAGGTACACCTCAAAGTGCTCTTCGCCCTCGCGGCCCCAGGCCATCGACGCTATCTCCGCCGGGTTCTGGACTGCGTACAGGTTCACAGCGTTCTTGAGGGTGGTGTTTTGCTGCTTGGCGCCCGGATCGGCCAGGCGGCCGTTGTTCATCACCGGGGCCGGCGCGGCGGGTGCCGGCACGCCAGAGAGGCCACCGGTGGAATGGTGAGCAGCGCCGGCCCAGTCATCGAGCGCGGACATGCCTCGCTGGTTGAAGTCATCCAGGAAGCTGAGCGCACCGGGCTGAGTGACGACCGCAGCGCGGGTCACGTATTCATTGTTCGAGAGCCTGGCGTTGATGCTGTCGCTGGTGCCGGTACCGGGGCCTTGAACGTGGCCACCGTCGGCAAAAGCCTGGAACGCCATGGCGGCGACCACGGCGGCCAGGCCGATCGCGGCAGCGGAGCCAAAGCTGCCGATCGAGGCCGCGATCGCTGCCGGCGTCCAGGCGGTGGCTGTGGTGGCTGCGGCCGTCGCCTGGCCAGCGGCTGCGGTGTTGGCTGCGACCACTGACGAGGTGGCGCGGGTGGTGTCTGCGATGGTTTGGGCAGCGGTCACGGTATTGATGGCCGCGACCTCTGCCGCTGCCTTCTGGCCTGCTGCGCTGATGGCGGCCTGCGCGCCCTGGCGAAACAGGTCCATGATTCCCTGGGCGGCCATCTCTGCCAGGCCCTCGGAGGCCATCTGCGCCATGGATTCGGCAACGCCCAGCAGCAGGCTGTCGATCGCATCGCGCAGCGACATAGTGCCGTCAGCCAGACCCATGATTGCGTCCTGCAGGCCGCTTTCGAGCCCGTCACGCAGAGCGAGGGTCAGCTCGTCAGCCTGGGTGCGCAGGGTTTCGAGCTGGTTGCTCATGTCCTTCAGGCGATCGAGCGCGGCCGGGTCGCCAGTGGCCTCGGCCAGCTCGCGCATTCTCGGCATCAGCTCTTCGATCTGCTCGGCCGTGGCCTGGTGCAGTTCGATGATCTGGCGGCGGGCTTCGCGCTCGGATATCAGGCCGGCTTGTATCTCGGTCTGTATCGACTGCTCGCGGCGGGCCTGTTCTGCGTAGATCCGGTTCAGCTCCGATTCCAGCTCGGCAAAAGCGGCGCCGGCTTTCTCGATGCCGATCAGCTTGTCGACCAGGCTCGCGCCGTCCTTGTCGCCGCTGGCCAGCAGACGGCCGCGCAGTTCGCCGTACTTCTTTTCGATCTCGATCTCGGCGGCTTCTACTGCCTGGCCGGTGGCCTTCAGGTAGTCCAGCTGCAGCTGGGCGAGCAGCTTGGTGTCCTGAGTGGCTTGCTTGTCTGCTTCGGCCTGGGCTTCGGCGGTGGCCAGCGCAGCTGCGGCGGTCTCGGCCCGAGCGCGCTGGGCGTCGGACAGATCGAGCAGGCTCATCTCGTACTTGCGCAGCTCCGCGCGGCTTTTGCCGTATGTGGAAGCCTCTTTCTCTAATTGCTGAATGAAGCGGGTTGCTGCCTGGGCGTCGCGGTCGACCGGCGTGCGGGTTTTGGGCTCGGCGAACTTGGCATCGATCGCGGCCATGTCCTTTGCGATCTGGGCATCGCTGAGCAGGGCCGAGTCGGGATTGGCAGCGCGGATCCGCGAGAGGTTCTCCTGGTACTCAGCTATTGCTTTTTCTTTCTTCTCGATGCGGGTGAGCGACTCCTCACGCAGCTGCGCGAGGTACTTCTGAGCCTCAATGGATGCTTTTTCCGTCTTGGCTACATTTTCAGCTCGGTCCGCTTCTTTTCTTTCCGCTTCAACATCTAGACGAAGTTGCTCAGCCTTCGCCTCCAGGCGCTCGTCTTCACCATTCCGTACCACAAAACCCATAGGGTTCGGGGTTGCGTTCATGGCGCGATTGCGAATCTTGCGCTCGACCGCTTCAAGCTGATCGGTAAGGCTAGTTTCCCTACCGATACCCAACATGGCGTCCCAAGTTTCAGCCGCAATGACCTTGATGCCCTTCCAGGCAGCCTCTATCAGACCGAGGTCACCAACAATTTCAGCCGATCTGCTTTGCATCGTGTCGGAATAAGTATCGAACGCGAGTCTGGCGGCCCCGGCCTCATCGCCCTGTTCCTTAAGGGCCATGATCTGCTCGAACACAGCGGCAGTCAGGAAGTTGTAACGATCATTAAGCTTGGCAATTGCATCAACCGGGTCTTCGGCCAGCTTCACGTACTCGGCAATCGTCTCGCTGACAGCCTTGCCGGTCGCGATCTGTAGCTGGATGGCTGTTAAAGCAACTTGTTCCATCTGCTCGCCGGAGATTTTGCCCGTTTTAGCTATTTCGGCCAGCGCCGCTGCAGCCTGGCGCTGTGTACCTGCGATGCCGTCGATGCGCTCAGCCATGTCGTTCATCTGGTCGGAGCTGGTGCCGGCGGCATTACCGGTCATGATCAACGCTTCACGGTAGGCGCGTGCCTCACCGGCACCCATCTCATGGGCAATCACCAGAGCTGCAGCCGCAGCTACAGCAGCGCCGATCGCCAACGTCATCGGGTTGATGGCGCTGGTCACCGCTTTGAATGCTGGGCCCACGCCGCCGAACGAATCCTTGATCTGGCCACCTTGCTGGATGGCGACCATCCAGATCGGCATGCCGGAGACAAGGCTTGTGGTTACGTCGGTGATCTGCATCGGCAGCTGACGCATGGCCTGCTGGTACTGGCCGGCGGTGATGCCGGCGCGGCCCATGGCGTGGGTGCTTTGCGTAAGCCTGGCGCGGTTCTCGCTCAGCTTGGCGTTGAAGCGGTCGTAAGTGTCCAGATCGATGCGGCCTTCCCGGCGCGCCATCATCAGCTGGCGTTCCTGGGCATCCAGGCGGTCCAGCTCGCGGATAACCGGATCAATCTTGCCCAGCAGCTCGCTCAATTCCTGGGACTGCTTCTGCGTGGCTGCAGCCGCCGCAGCGGCGCCTTCGCTGGCCGATCGGTTGGCAGTACCCAGCCGGCCGAGGCCGTCGGTGTTCTTCCTGGTTGCATCCCATGAGGCCTGCATGGCCATGGTCTGACGCTGGGCGGCTTCCTGGCTGGAACCTGCCGCGCGCTGCTGGCTCTGGGTCAGTTCGTCCAGGGAAGTGGCGTTTTGCTGGTGCGCTGCCGACTGGGCCAGGCTGGCGTCTACCATCTGGCGGATCCGCGCCGACTGCTGCTCTGCAGTCTCACCGGCCTTGTTCAGGCTGACGTTAGCGGTCTCTGCGGCGGCGCCGGTCTGCTCAAACCCGTCTTTCAGCCGCGCAAGCTCGTCCTGGCCTTGTTTCAGGTCGGCTTTGATGCGGAGCGCGAGTTCGAGGTCTTTGTTTGCCATCAGGGGGAACACAGCCGGGGAATGTGAGGCCATGGTCGCGCGCGCGGGGCGCAGAGTCTTTTGAACGAGGGCAAAAAGAAACCGCCCGGAGGCGGCTAAGGGAGTTACTCCAGCAATCCTTTGAAGTGCGCGGTGGCATCCTCTCCGCCGGCATGGGCTTGGTTCATATCCAGTACGCTCTCAGCCCGGCGAGTCCGTTCAATCTTGATTGCACACCGGTAGTACAAAAGCACCTGGCGCTTGGTGTATTGGCCTATGTCACGGGGCGCGTGGCCGTGGTCGATCAGGGTTTGGTAGACGATGCCCCAGCCTTGTGACGCTCCACTGCGGCTGTGGCTATCCACCGGTCGAACACGCGCTTCAAGACAAAAGGGGCACAAACGGACCACCACAGGTGAAGCAGAGATGTACCGTCACGATCGTTCAGCGTATCAATCCACTCAGGTTCCACATCGCAGCTCTGCGCCATCATGTGCAGCGTGATCTCGTGGTGCTCACCCAATACGGCGGTGATTTCGTCCAGCGTGGCCGACGTGTTTGGCTTGACTACCTGGTGCAATGAGTCAATGAAAGGCTTGATGAGCGGCTCGAGCTTCAACCCTTCCACAAACCCATACTCGCGCATGGTAATTGTTCGGCCAGCAATCTTCTGCGTGCGATCTGGATGCAAGATGCCCAGCTCATCAGCGCCTTCAACGGCTGGGGATGCCGCCGCGCTTACGGCGGCTTCCCTTTGGGCCTTGGATGGTTTCTTAACGGCCATTACGCTGCCCCTTCACCGATCTCGATCAGGCGTCCGAATTGCCCAAGTTCGCCATCGGCGCGCTTGGTAGTGTCGGCTAGCGAAGTGAAAGTAACCGGAGCCTGCGCCACCTGGTTGCCCGACGTGATCAAACTGAGCGTCTGCAACAGTCCGGCATCGAGCTTGTACAGCTCCAGGATAAACGGCTGCTCGTTTTCAGCCAGGTTAATGCCCTTGTAGCGCAGCCGGTACTGCTTGCGCTTAGAGTTCAACATCGCCACCTGCCGGCGAGCCGCATAGCTATATGACGCGGTGAAGGGTTGGGTCGGCGCCGGATCTGGCAGAGATAGAATCTCTACATCACCGTATGCGTTATAAGCATAGTGCTCAGGATCGAGCGTGACGGGCGTCGCTGCGCTGTCGAGGATAACCAGGTCGCTCGGCCCAAACTCATCGAGAGTAATGACGTCTCCGGCTTCAAGATCGTCCGGAAACTCTTCTCCAGTGACCGTACCGGCTACCGCTGAGGAGACCGTGCCTTGGGTGAAGCGAGCAATGTTCGGCGCGTCGAGTTGGTGGATATTCACGCTCCAAGCCATGTTGGCTTCGATGCCGAAGTTGCGAACCAGGGCCTTCTTGCCGGATCTGCTCTCACGGTGCTGGATCGCTGTTTCAGATACGGTGCCTTCCAGGCTTGACGCATCACCGATGTCGACCCAAGGGCCGTCGACAGTTGGGCTGATAATTTCAGCCACTTCGAGTACGCCTTGGCCGTACATGTATTTTGGTTGCAATGGCATGACGCCTCCTAACCTTTCTTAGCGGTTGCGGGTGCAGCGGCTGCAGCCGGTGCGGTGGTGGGCTCGTCCGGGGCGATGATCTTCTGCGCCGCCAGCCATGCTTTATCAATGGCGTTGACTTTGATCTTCTTGCCAGCGGGCTCCTTCTTGCCTGCATGCTTGTGGTCCTTCAGCAACTGGACCTCATGCAGCTCTTGCTTCGGTTTCTGCTTTTTTTGCTCTGTCATGACTTAGTTCCCCTCAATACATGGGTTGTAGTGAAAACATCGATCCAGAGCACCCGACTCGCATCGCTATCGACCGCATCACCCTGGAGCCATCTAATCGCATCCATTCCCGGCGCATCCCACTCGACCAGCGCCTGGCGCACTCCTCCAATCAGTGGACCAAGATCTTGCAGCGCCTCGGCGCCTGACTGGTCCCGATAGTTACGGGCCACGAGTACAACGCCGAAAATCGAATCAGCGCTGGCTGCCCGCCGCGCCTGAGGTGCGGCACCGACGGGGTTGCGCTCGTTGGCCAATACCACATAAGCGGTGCCAATCCGAAAGTCGCTTAGCGCTTTGACCTGGTTGTACTCCGCTGCACCTTCGACGCGGTCGAGCGCAGGAACAGATGCGCGGAGGTGCTCAATGATTGGCTGCATATCAAGCGGCGCAAAACTCATCTGAACGCCTTCAATTGGTCGCGGCTGAACACCTTCGGGTCGGAGTCGATCTGAATCTCGACAGCGTTGGGGTTGTTCTCAACGGTGTCATCTGCGCCCAAGCTGAACCTGCCGTCAGCGGTCAGCTGCAGGAAGCGCAGCGCGTCCTTATAGTCGCGAATGATCGGGTGTTTCTCTTCCCCGCCCAGCAGATGCTGGTGCAGGTAATAACGGGCAATGGCCCGACACCAGACCGATACCATCGGCGGTACCGGATCCAGTGGCAGGTACCCACGCTTGGCCAGGTAGCCATCAATCACCGCCACGGCATCGGTCACTGCGTCATCAATACGCTGCAGTGCGTCCTGGGCGCGCGCAATCTCCTCGGCCGACCAGCTGCTGGTGTCGCCGCCGGTAAGGGCGGCTTCCATCAGGTCATAAGGGACCAGCCGCTCATGCTGAGCCGTGGCCACCTGCGCGAGTTCGCGTGCACCAGGGCGCTCGTTCAGCTGCGCGTGGGTGATGTAGCTCATCAGCGCTGGGCCTCACCGTCGATGAAGGTGCATTCTTCGATGACGAGATCCGGGTCAGTGCGCAGCTGCTCGACCTGGTCCCAGCTGAAAAGCTCCTGAGCCGCCTCGATTGAGAAGCCAACACCCTCACGGGTGAAGCGATAACCAGCGCGGCGGATTGATGGCGGAACCGACCGAATCCACAGCCCTTCAACGGCTTCACCATCCTTGGCGGCCTCCAGGCTGGGCGTTTCCTTTGCGGCCGGAGCCGCAGTCACGGCCAGAGCCGCGTTCTCGGTGGGTTGTTCTGGTACAGGAGTGACCGGGGCAGTTTCGCCCTGGTCGACCGGGCCCGCCGGCGCAGCAGCTGCGCCGGTGGGTTCGATCTTCTCTTCAGGCTTGTCAGCCTTTGGAGTGTTGCTGGCGGCGGGCTTGGTGCCCGCTGCCGCTTTTGCCTTAGCCATGATGTCGCTCCTCGATTACAACCAGGGCGTGTCGAGCACGTCGACCACATTCAGGTTGATGTTGGTGGCGCCAGCGGCGTTGCGTTCAGCCTTGACGACTTCCAGAGCCTGCTCACGCAGACCAGGCGGAACGACCAGAAGCTTCGGACGGATACCCAGCTTCTTACCGCGATCACCCTGCATGGACTTCATCTCGGCATACGCCTCGTTGAAGCTGGTCGCGTCCAACGCTTCCTTGGATGCATAGGCAAGCTGCCACAGCCCGTAGCCAGCGTTCAGGCGAGCATCGACGCCATAGACGTATTCCTTGCGCATGAACACGTTTTCGTCGGTCTCGCTCTGCATAGCTACAAATTTGTAGTCCTTGCGCTTCTGCAGAATGATCGGCTTCATCATCCGGGTGGTGTCGAGGAGATACCAAGCGGTGCCGGTACCGCCCTGGAAGTTGCTCACCGAGACCTCCACGCCGTTCTTGTCGGTTACCGGATGATCGGTATCGAAGAAGTTCTGGGCGTCGTAGCTCTTCCTGGTGAAACCGTTGGTGAGCAGGTCGTAGATCAGCTCGGCGGGGTGCTCCTTCGAGTCCTGCCCCAGCTGCGCCATCATCGGTGTGAACAGGCCGTAGCTGTCGTCTTCGAT
Organism: uncultured Halopseudomonas sp.; assembly: GCF_963977355.1. NCBI lineage: Bacteria > Pseudomonadati > Pseudomonadota > Gammaproteobacteria > Pseudomonadales > Pseudomonadaceae > Halopseudomonas > uncultured Halopseudomonas sp. The sequence continues at coordinate 30,805 of NZ_CAXBOV010000012.1, forward strand.
CGCTTCGCGGTTCACACCCACGGTGTTCTCGAAGGTCCGGTTCTTGATGCTGTAATCGTGCAGCTTCAAGTTTTGGATGACGCGGTCACCGATCCATTCACGGAAGGCTGTGCTACTGCCGAGCCAGCCATAATCTTCGGTTCCATTCACGGACGGGACAGTCATGGTGAACGGGTTGAAGTCAGGCTCGATGCCTGCAAAGGCGTTCTGAAACGCTGTCCGGTAACCGGTGAACATCGCGATCAGGTTCTGTTGATTGATTTGCATCTTTAGTGCTCCTTAAAAGGCCAGGGCCGGTTAGATCTCGACCCAGACGCCGGCCTCATCCACGTCCTGGATGATGCCCGCCACTGAGCGGGTGGATGTGCCGTCGGTTTTGGCCACGGTCTGGTCGTCGACGATGTAGCACTCGCTCAGAATGTCAGCGCGGGTGATCTCATCGGCGGCGGCGCTATTGTCGAAGCGGAACACGCCACGACGCGTCTCGACCTTCAGGTCACCTGCGGCGCCATCACGGTTGTCCACCTGCTCTTCGGCGCGGCCGCGAGCGGTCAGCGTGGTGGCGGTGGCGCCCGGTACCGCAAAACCTGCGGCGTTCAGGCATACCAGCGAGCCGGCAAAGATCCGGGTGGCTGCCGCGACGGGGTCACTGTTCTGCACCCCTTCACGGCGGTGGGTATCACGATCTTTAGTCAGGGCCATGATCAAGACTCCTTCGTGGCTTTGTAGTCTTCAGGCTTGAGCCCCATCGCGCTGCAAACAGCCAGCTCGGCGTCGGTCAAGCCGGTTTTGTCATCCGTCACCGGGGGCTTGCCCTGGGTCTGGGATTGGTGAAGTGCAGACAGCGGCTGCGCTGCGCCCAGATAGGCCGTCAGCGCGGCCACATCCTTCTCGCCCAGATCGCGGGCCCACTTCTCCAGCGGCTTGAGCAAGCGGCCGTCTTCCAGGGCATCCTCAATCATCTGGTCGACTTCCTTGTCGCCGTTGGCCTTGATCTGAGCCGTGAGCGCGACCACCTGGGTGCGCATCTGCTCGACGGCCTCCACGGGCACGAACTTGGCCGGGTCTGGCTTGGCGGCCTGGGCCTGCAGCGAACTGCACGCCGCGATTACGGCTGCGCCGTCGGCGGTTTCTTCCAGGGAAAGGGTTTTGCGCACGTCGGCCAGCGGATCGGCGTCAAGGCGGGCGGTCAGTGCAGCAATGGCGTCGTCTTCAGTGGCATCTGCCTTGAGAGCCAGCGCGGCGATAATTGCGGAAAGTAATTTCACGGATACATCCTCCGGTTCAAAGGTAAAGCCGAACGTCGCAGCAGCTTGCAGGGCGATGCCCTCCATGCCGTGGATGGCCGGTTTGTTGGTCAGCGCGCCCATCAGCAGATCGAGGACGGCGCCGGTTACGCTGTCGTAAGCGAACACGGGGCTGAAATAGCGGTACTCATCCGAGGCCAGATGGCCTTTGGCGCGTGGGGTGGGTTCGATCCAGGCCCACAGTCCGCTACCCTCGCGCCACTCCAATGAGCGGAACCAGGCAGCAGCCGGTGCAGGCTGGCCGTTCTGTTCCTTGTAGAGGGTCTGGTGCTCGTAATCGATGACGACATCAGTCTTGAGCGCGTTGAATTTCTCGATCACCTTGCCGGCCACTTCTGCATCGATGTACCAGCCGGGCACTTTCATCTCGCGACCATCACTCGGCAGGAAGCGACCAGCCGGCGTTACCTGAATCTCGATCAGGTTCTGGGCTGGTTCGCTCGGCATCACGTAGCTGCACGGAGCAATGGCAATCAGGTGGGGATGTCTTTTCATGGGCCCATGATTGGGCAGCGCGCGCGAAGAGTCTTTTGAACGGGGGCAAAACTTGAATGTGAGGTAAAGCGGCGGGAATCTGGAACCGGCTCCGCGATCACGGCGCGGTGATGGGGTCAGGGGTGTTTATAAACGCTCAGGACGCCGCGCAAGCCCCTCACAACGATGAACCATGGCGCTCGAACGCTCCTACGCGCTCACAGGGCCTCTCAGAGCCTCGGGCAAATCAGCGCTCCTGCAGGTATCGCATGGCGATATTCAGCAGCTCGCTGTCGTCGCTGGTGCTGGTACCCAGCCAAGGGCGAGCCGGGATCTCGATAGTGTAGGCGCCGATGGTCACGCGCTGGGCGAAGTTGCTCTGCGCCTTTTTGGTGAACCGCTGGCCGACGTTGCCGCTGCGGTCGCGCTTGAAGTACGCCTCCTGGCTGCGCGCCGGCATGTCGACCGTACCGCCGAAGTGCTGGATGGCAGCATATACCCGGTTGCTGCCGAACAGCAGCTCATTGCCGGCCAGCTGGTAGCGCAGGGTGTTCTTCAGGTAACCGTCGAGCTGCAGAATCTTGTCTTTGTTCTTGCGCTTGCGCTTGAGGTAGGCGGGGCTGAGTGGCGCCCAGGGCACACCACCAGGTGATGTCTGCGTTGCCCAGCGTTGGTCGTGGGCGATAAGCAAATACTCGCCCATGTCGCGCAGCATGGTCGCTGGCTCGGCCAGGAAGGCGAGCGCCTGGGAGATGGCCGCCAGCGCGGTTTCGCTCTGGTACTCAAGCGTGATGCCGGCCATCAGTCCTCCCGCTCATACAGCAGCACGCCCGTGCGCAGCGCGGCCAGCTGCGGAGGCGTCAGCGTACCGGGTTGCACCCACCAGCCATCTGAGCCCAGCTCCATGACGATGGCCACCGCTTCGGCGATGCCAGGAACGCGGAACCGGGCAACGTAGCGGCGGCGCACCGTGGCGCGGGAGACCGCCTCGTGCCATTCGATCCGCGTCCAGATCTCGTCTGGATCCAGCAAGGCATTGACCATCAGCTGGCTCTGCAGGCCCGGCTCCAGGCCGGGTACCGAGGGCAGCGCTTGGTCAAACATCTGCGGGCCAATCACCAGGCGTTCACCGATGATATCGCGCACCACAACGGGCGATCGGCCTGCGCCGGTGCCCAGCTGCTGCAGGAAGCCATCGGCGATATCGGATGTATCGAGAAGCTGCGCCGGCGCGGGCCTGGGTGGCCGCAACGGGTTCAGCGCACCAGCTGCTGGCACCGGATCAATCGGCGGCGGTGGTTGCTGCGGCGGAATGCTCGCCACGTAGCGGCTTTGCCCAGGGGTGTACTCGAAGCCGGGATCGATGCCTTCCGGCACCATCACCGTGCGAGCGCCACCTGGGCTGCGCTGGCCGATAGTGCGCTCCTGCATGACGATGGCCGGTGCTGTGTCCGGGCCATCCTTGCCCATGCGGCGCAGATCATCCTCGCTCAAGGCGCGCACGCTGCACTGGCAGCCCCAGGCGTTGATCGGGAAAAAGTAGTTCCAGAAAGGGTCGTCCCAGCGCAGGATCAGGCCGTTCAGCGCCTCATGCTCGGGGCGCGGGTTCTCGACCGCATCGCTGTGGATGTACTGCCAATAGGGCCGCTCATTGCGCACGGCCATCAGCTGCTCGTAGCGGCCGGCCATGTAGCTGCTGCGCAGGTTGGTCTCGTAGATCACGCGCGAGCGCCAGTTGCGCCCGCCGTTATAGCTCCAGCCCGTCTGGGCAACGATGCGATCGAAGTCGCGGCGGAAGTCTTCCAGGGTGGTGCCGTTCTCGATCGCGCGCTCGATCGCCTGGCGGAAGCCGCTGACGATCTCGTCGCGGTTCGCGCCGGCCACCACAAACGCATAGTCATGCTCGCGGGTGTACACGTCCGTCCAGCCCGTGGTGGGCAAGTTCAGCTTTCGGCGCAGGAACTGGTTCTGCTCGCGGAACGGCAGGCTGGTTGCGCTAACGGCCACGGGCGGCTTCCTCGACTATGTCTAGCCGGCCCTGCAGCGCAGCAGCGGCCAAGGCCTGGGCCATAAAGTCCGCGTATTGCTCGATGCTCATGTCAGGCAGCAGCTCGGCCAACTGGTCGCGGATGGCTTCCAGGCTTTCGGCCCCTTCGACCAGGGCGCGGATCCGATCGATCCAGGCGCGCGTCATCGGCTGCAGGTTGTCATCCAGGCGATCGGCTGCGGTCAGGGCTGCGCGTTGCGCGGTTGCGGCCGCGAGCGCCGGCGCTGGCCGTTTCTCTTGTGCGGCCGGCTCGGGTGGTGCTGCAGGCGCAGCGGCCGCGCCGGTGAGTATCTCTTCGCCTTCCTGGGGCTCGGGGATGGCCATCTTCTCCTGGGCCCACTGGCGCGGGATGCGAATGCCCAGGGTGACCAGGCCCGGCAGCGCGGCGCCGAACGTGGATAAATCTTCTGGCTCCTGGATGTCGAACACTAAACGGGGGCAGCGCTCCCAACTTGTGGTTAGGCCGTTGAGTACTGCGATCGGGTAGACCAGGTCGCGGCTGGCGGTTTTGGCTACCTGCTTGGCGTCGGCGTTACGCAGCTCCTTGCGCACCTCGTTGTGAACGTTGCCCAGGGCATTGGTGCTGCTCGCGCCATCGGCCTGGCTTGTGAGCGTGCCGCCGAGGATGGCCTTGCTCTGGGTTTTCTCGCACCACTCAATCATCAGCTTGAACGCGGCCGGGTCGCCCTGGGCCGCGTCGAGGAAGTCCAGTTCCATACCGATCGGAATAATGCCAGCAGCGTTATGGCCAAGTTGAGAGAGCGCGCGCAGCAGAGTCAGCTTCTCCTTGTCGGTCGCGCCGCTGGGGTATTTGCCCAGGCGCATGGGGATGCCGTAGATCTCCAGGAATTCAGCCAGGTCACCGACGCTGTAGTTCTTGAACAGGTAAGGCCACACCAGCACCCGGAACAGCGCCGAGCGCTCCAGGTAGCCGCTCTTTGCCTTGTGGGTGTGGGTGATCCAGCCGAAGGGCTGCAGCGGCTCGCCGCCCAAGGATCCGCGCAGGCGCATCTCCTGGCGCTGGCCACGGTGCAGCTGAAACCAGGCCTGCGGCCGGTGGTCGATGTGCTTGGGCAACCACTCGCCAGCTTGGCGATGCCATTCAATTTCAAGATTGGCAAAGCCTTTGCCAATGGCGTCGGTCATATCGAACAGCACGTCCTCAAAGTCATCAAGGCCCTGCATCAGACTGGAAAGCTCGATGGCCGCGTTCTTCTCGGCAGCGGTGGCGCCATCCGGCGGGACTATGTCCCAGTTGAGCCCAGAGACGGCGCGCCGGCGCTTGCCCATCTCGGACATTATGTGGCCGTCTTTCTCTTCCATGTCCTCGTACAAGGCGCACTGCGCATTCATGTCGCCGTGTTCAGCTGCGTCCATGATGCGGGCTAGCTTTGATGGCGTCAGACCGCGTGAAGGGTGCGTGCCCACTTCCTGCTGCAGGTTGACCATGTGCGCGGTTTGAGGGGTGCGCAGCTCAGTGATGCGGATCGGCTGGCCATCGGGGCCGAGAATGCGTGAAGTACTTACCATGCCTGTGGCTCCGGTAATGAGATGTCGGTGTCTGAGTCATCCATGTTGTCGAATCCGCGGCTGTGCTTGGGCGCGGCGGTAAAGTCTATCTCGCTACCATCCATCCAGGAGGCGCGCACGGCCATCGCCAGGGCTACAGCAAAGTCACCGTGCCGCTTGCCCTTGCCGCCGACTGACTCCAGATCCTTGGTGCGGCCCTTGTCGATCACCGGCACGCCTTTCTCGACCTTGATACTGAGCAGGTCATCGAGCGTGGTCTGGTGGCGCGGGATCTCGATATTGAACGCCTCGAATTCGCCTTTCAGCTTGGGCATCCATTCGTGGTACCAGCTCAGGCTCAGGTTCACCTGGTCAACGACGGTGGTGCCGTATTTGAGAGCTGCCTGTTCGGCCAGGTACCCGCCATTGGCGGTGGCATCGAAAGCCAGACCGCCGCGCCGGGGCAAACGATCACAGATGAAATACATCACCTGTTCCTGCTGCTTATAGGGCACGTTGCGCAGCTCGACCACAAAGGGCACGCGCTTACGCAGGCTGGGCATGATCGCCAGCGGTGCGAACACCGAGAGGTCGCCACGGCGGGCAAAGTCTTCACCGAACACATGGCGCCAGTTGGGGTTAAGCCGGGCCAACTCGGGTTCCAGGTTCTCTTCGCACCAGGCTTTGACTGCGGCCTCGCGCATTTCCGGGGTCCAGCTCTCGAAACCCTCCGGCGCTTCATAGCGATAGATGCGGATCGACCGATCGGAAACCATCGCCTGCTCGATCAGCACCCGGCTCAGGTAGCCGCCGCCGCTCTTCTTCGGTACACAGCCATATTCTTCTTCGGCGGATTCGATGTTGGGCGCGTTTTTGTACAGGTCGTCGCGCCATTTCTTCTCCGCCTCTGCTGACCAGGTCATGCCGGTGACGTAGCAGATTCGCTTGTACAGGCCCTCGGCGATGGCGCTGTCCAGGGTGATGCGGTGGATGCTGTAATCCTTGCGGCCTTCGCGGGCATCCTGGATATACGTGTTGAACGGGTTGTCTACGCCGTTGTGGGTGCTGATCAGGCGCACCTTGTTGCCCCACATGGTCAGAGCAAGCGCAGCCTTCAGCAGCTCTTCCAGGGACTCATGGAATGCCGCTTCATCGATCACTACGTCACCCTGCAGGCCGCGCAGGTTGCTCGGGCGCGAGCTGAGCGCCTGGATCTTCCGCCCGGTTTTCGGGAAGCGGATCATGTAGGCCAGGATCTCTTCCTTCTTGCCCTCATCCCAGAAGGTCTGCTCGTACACGTCGGCTTCGGCCAATTCGTTGAAGGCCTTGGCGAACAGCGCGCAGGCGGCGATGTATTCCAGCGCCATCTCCTTCTTGCTGCCCACATAGAACGTATTGCAGCCGCCACGGCGCCGGGGCTTGGCGGCGTTGACGACGTTGCGCCCGGCCTCTGCCCAGGTGATGCCCGTGCGGCGTGACTTCTCGCCCAGCATGATCGGGCTTTCATCCTCGAACCACCGCTGCTGGTATGGCAGGAACACCGGCTCATTGGCCGGCTGGGCGTCGATCATGTCCTGGGGCACATCGACACCGGCCAGGGCCATCTCTTCGGCCAGGTTGATCTTGCGCGGTGCGCCGGTCGCTTTGAGGTCGGCGCTGATCTCTTCCTTGGCGGTGCGGGCGGCCATCAGGCTTTACCCAATAGCACGTTGCGGATGCGGCTTTCGAGCTGCTCGCTCATGCCGTCGCTGCCGCGCATTTCTTCCAGACGCTGTTCCTGTTCGGCTATCAGCTTCTCGCGGGTTTCACGCTCGATGGCTTTGCGCTCCTCCCGGCTGACCTTGCGGGCTGAGAGTACGTCTTTCGTGGCGCGGGCCAACTTGCGCACGTCCTCGATCGACGTGTCCTCATCGTTCTGGGCGTCCATCGCTGCGCGGGTGGTGATCGTGGTCAGCAGCTGCACCATCAGGGCGCCGCCTTTCTCGTCCGGGTTCTCACCGAGATCCTCGACGATCTGCGACGCCATGTTCTGCTGCTGCCGCATTTCCTTGATCATCTGATCAAACCCGACCTTGTACCGGCCAACGGCCGATCGGCTTGGCGTTTCCTTCTCAGGGAAAAGCGCCTGCAGCTCCTGGATCAGCTCGTCGAGGGTCAGGCGGTTCTCGCGCAGGGTGCGCTCGATGTGCGATCGAACTTCCTTTGGCAGCTTCTCGATGCTGGATTTGCGGCCCATGGTTATGCCCCCGGCCGCTTGACGCCGGGCACGCGGACCCGGCCAGCAGCCGCATCGGCGCCGCGCTCGGTCAGCTTGGCCAAGAGCACTGCGCCGCCGCCGACGTCATCAATCTCAAGCAGCTGTTGCTCTTCTAACCAATACAGCTCGGTTTTCACCTGGTCTCGGCTTGGCTCGTGACCCCACTCTTGGAGCACTGCATGGAGTATTGAGCTGTTGGCTCTGTATGTGGGCATCTCCGCCAGGATGCGCAAAATCACCAGGCGGCGGTCTTCGGCCAGGTATTTGGCGTACATGCTCATTGGCTTCTCGCATTCAGTAAGTAGTCATTGATCCGATCTAAAGATCTGGCCAAAGGGGCCAGTTCCCGAGCTACCCCCGCAAGCTCTGCCTTGATTGCCTTCATGTCCCCGGCCAGCTCAGACATCTGCTGGCTGTCGGGCATATGCAGCAGCTGCTGCTCAAGGGTCAGGATTCGGGAGTCCTGGTGATTCATCCGGCTGGCTAGCTCCTTCGCATCTGCTTTGGAACTGGATTTGCGCGCGGCGATTATCGAGAACAGGCCCACAGCGACCGTGAACACGAACTGGCCGAAGCGGATCACCGTGTCGATATCCATTCAGCGTTTCTCCTGTAAGGGGTTAAGAGTTAGCACCAGTTACTCCTCAGGCGGGGTGTTATGTAGATCCAACAGGCCATTCAGCTGCGCTAGATTGCCTCGTGCCCAAGCACCGTAATCACGGGCGTGGGCGAGAATATCGGCAGGCGAGACGCCGCTTTCCAGTAGTTCGGCGTCAGAGCCGGGGGCGGGCTCGGCCGCTTCTTCAGCAGCGGCGGAAGCGGTGCCTGTTCTACTGGCGGGCACACGGGCTGTGGCTCCGAGGGCGGCGTTGTAGTCGCGCAGCCAGCCGCGAGTGAACACGCAATGAGGAATAGCGACAGGCGCAGCCTGGGGCGCCGTGCGGTAGACAGTGGTGACATCAGGTATGCGCTCCGATATTTCTTCTTCGAGAGTCTCAAGCTCCACCAGGGTTGCCATTAGCCGCTCTTCAGCTGCGTTGGCTCGGGTGACCTGTTGCTTGAAGGCCAGTTGATAGTCCTGCGCTGCCTGGTCGCGCAGGTCTGAGTGCTCTTCTTTCAGGGCGTGCAGCTTGGCCTGCTCGGCCGCCGTGGCCTCGGCATGGCCACGGTCGTAGCCGTAGCTGTCGATGAGGTAGCTCGCGCCCAGGGCGATCGCTATCGCGCCACCCGTGAGCCAACCGTTCATTCGGGCACCTGCAGGATCAGATCGAACTCGATTCCTGAGTCTCTGAGCTGCGCTACCAGGCCAGCACCGAATGCATTACCCAAAGCGTAAAACAGGATGATCAAGCCGGCTGCGATGGCGGCCGTCGCCAATGCCGGGCGGATTAGCTGCCAGACATAGGCGCGCAGCCACACCCAACGGTCAGAGGATCGGCTCCTGAATAGGGTTCTCACCAAACCCAGATCGATGTCGTCTTTGGTCATTGCGTGTACCTCTCAGCGCATACACCGGGGCCCCAACCAGCGGCCACATACATGGGCTCCCAGCGCTGCAGGATCTTGCGGGGGTAGCCTCGGTTCTCGCGGAAGTTGGCAGCCGAGCGGCCAGCGTTGTACCGCTCGACAGACTCAAACCAGGTCAGCGGGTCGGCCCCGGAAGCCGATGCCAGCCGTTTATCGCGATTGATCCAGCCCAGCCCGCCGTTGTATGCAGCAAGCGCCATCGCCCACTGCTCGCAATGAGTGCGCGCATTAATGCGTTCGAGGTGCCATTGGTTGTAGGCCACCATGGCGCGGAGCGACCAGCCCGGATTGAATGGTTGTGCGGGCCCCACGCTGAGCGGGTAAATCTCAGCCATCCACTTCGAGGTGCCCGGCATAAATTGCGCCAGGCCCTGCGCACCGGCACGGCTCGTGACGCCGGGGCGCCATCCGCTTTCCTGGTGAATCTGGGCAGCGAGCGTAGCGATCGGAGCATCGAGTCCGAAACCATGCTGCCCAGCTCGTATGAGATCACGACGATAATGTTCTGCAGCACGGGGCACCTCCTGTGCTTGAACGGGTTCCGGCTTGCAGGTGGCCGCGCCCAGAACGATCGCCCACAGCAGGCCCACGACGAGCGTCGAGCGGACGTAATCTGCGCGAGTGGCGCGGGGTCTCTGTGTGGGCTGCATGGTCAAAGCCCCAGCGTCAGGCCAAGCACGCAGGCCAGCACGATCAGCGAGCGGCGCAGGCAGGCGGCGGCGAAGGCAACGGTGTAGCGGAATGCTTCCTGGGCATCGGTATGCCCGCCGCCGGGGCAGTTGCGTTTAGGCAGGCACTCGTGCGGTCGGCCGTAGGGGAACAGGCTGCGGTCGATCCAGTAACCGAGCACGGCACCGAGCATGACCAGGGCCAGCTTGTAGCCGATAACCGGCATCTGCTCGAAGGCAAAAAAGGCCAGGGCGATCATGATCGCCACGGTCGCTATCAGCCAACCGACCAACCGGGGGAGTCGAGAAAAGAGAGAGCTTTGGGGAACGCTGTACATGGTCACATCTCCTGATACCTGTCTGGGTAATCTGCGTTAAGTGCAAAGGACAGGATCAGAATGCCGGTCAAGCCGGCCGATGTATTTTGAACGAGGGCAAAAGAAAACCCGCCGGGTGGCGGGCTTGGTTAATACTCTTTCTAACTACGAAGCCTCTGTAGGCGTTTCGGTTTTCAAACTGCTGCCGCAGTGCCTACATTTGATTGCCTCAGATCGAACGGACTCGGCACAGTATGGGCATTTTATATACTGGCCGTGAGCACCGTGCTTCACCGCGAGATCAGAACTTGAACTGTTCGCGAGCACCATAAAGAAGGCCACTGCAGGAGCCAAGAAAGCGGTCAAGCCCGTCATAGCTGGCGACGCCCCAGCCATATTCGCCAAGACCACTAAACCGAATCCGGCCGCAGGCGTAAGCAACATACAAAGCCAGCCCGAACGACCGCGCTTCCAAGCCACACAAGCGACAATGATAGTGGCCACTGCGAACAGAGAAAAACCAAAAATTGGCTCCATTTTCAAACTCCTTTTCGATTTTGAGGATGTCATCACGGCCGCAAAGAACATACGGCCCGCTTGGCCTCACAAAATTATTTGCCCGACGATGATGCCTAGAATCAGGGTAGCAGCAAAATGCACGGGATGAGCCAGCACTACCAGGGCAATTCCTGAAAGTGAAAAGCCATCAATCGGATCCTGCGGAACAACCTTGACCTCGTAATCCTCCACATAAGCCAGCACTTTTCGTAGCTGATCCTTGTTCATGTGATTCAGATGCCTCTCACCAAAGGTCCGAAGGCAGAACGAATCACGCTCTTCGTAAATCTTTTTTTCCTTGGTCAGGCTGGTGATCCTGGAAACCATCAACCGCACATTCACAAACTCGCGCTCGGTATCCCGAAAGTGTATGACCGCATCATAGGCCTGATCAAACGCGGTCCTGGGGATTTCGTGAATGCTCTCGACTCCCAGTTTGGCGTGGACCACCTCTCGCCAGACCTGCCGTGGGTCGATCTCCAGGGTTTCACTCACACTTGCCACTAGCGCGTTCAGCTTCTGCCGCTGCGCGCTCGAAAGCGGCTCCTTATCTGCCTCGGGACCTACGTTGATTTCCAGGTAATCCCTGCCCGCAACTCGATTTTCGTTTCCTTCAACTCCTACAGACACGCGTCACTCCTTGTTTTCGTGATAAGTCCCGCCCGCAGCACGGTTGTTGTTCCCACTAACGCTCACCCCACCTCGTGCCTTCGCCTTAGTCACCTTCCTGCCTGTCAGCATTTCGGCGAGTAGTTCCTTGCGCGTCTTGGCAGCCATTCCTCGGTAGGACTCAAGTAGCAGTTGCTCGTCCGGAGGCAGGTCTCCACGCGGCTTTACACCCGGCTGAGTACCCAGTACCACGAAGAGCACATCCAAACCCTCCTCAGCCCACGCCCTGAGAGCCAGGGCGTTGGGTGCCGCAACTCCTTTCTCCCAGTTGATCTGGGCATGCTTGGAAGAACCCGCCAGTTCTGCAAATTCAGTCTGACTAAAACCCAGCCGCTTTCTCTCTGCGCGCAATCGCTCGCCTAGGTCCATAAATACCTACCTATACGTGCTTGACAGGTAGATAATTATCTACCAATATCAGCACAACAAATCACAAACATCATTCAGCAACCAACGGAGCCACTGCCATGGCAAGCCAGAAGGTACTGACCCCTGAACAGGTCAAACAGCGCTTCAAGCAGCGCGGAGTGACGGTCACCAAATGGGCCGAAGAGCAAGGGTTTAAGCGCAATGCGGTTTACCGCGTGCTCAACGGCTTCGACAAAGCTCACTACGGCCAGGCCCACGACATCGCTGTCGCCCTGGGCATCAAAGCCACCGAAGAACCAGTAGCAGCCTGAGGCCACCAAAATGAAACAAGCCGCCCCCCGTATCGACCCCCTCGACGCCTGGCGTCGCGTGCTTGACGTCGTAATCGCATCAGCGCCGGTTGGCTACGGCCCCCAGGTCATCCAGCAACTACAGGACGCGCTGCGCTCCTACCAGCAACAGGGTCCGATCCAACGGGTCACCGTAGGTGAACGCAAAACCTGCAACCAGCTGACCTACCTAGCGGTTGGGCAACTCATCCTGTGCGCGCCACGGCCCCGTATCGACAGCCATGGCTTCCCCAGCAATGCCAAGGTCATTGGTCATCAGCGCTTTGATGACGGCGGCTACGTGCACACGCCAGCTGCTGCACCAGATCGCCCAACATCTGCTCAGCAGCTGCTGCAACGGGAGCGGGAGCGTCTGGCCACTTCACAGCAGATAGCGATTTATCCAGACGGTCCGGACTTACCGGACCTGAACGTTCACCGGCCATCTCAACTTGCGCGGCCAACCGCAGCCAAGCCTGTGCCAGCGCCTGGATCTGGCCCTCTACCTGTAACAACCGTGCCTCGTTCATCGCATTCGCCTCTGATCAATAAGTCCATATCAGATTGAGTTATTGAAACACTTTTGCCCATAGGCAAAAACCTTATTTATTTAGACGCCGGCTTTTACCGGCTCCGGGAGGGCTTCCAATAATGAGAAGAAAATGGAAAAGCTGGGTACCGCGCTCACCTGCAGAGGCTATGGAAGGCTGCGCACAGCGCGCCCTGGAACAACACAACCGAGGCATTGAACGCATCGCCTGCGACCACCTGGGACAGCACAACGCTAGCTCGCTCTATAAGTGGATGGGTAACGGCCGCCTGCCGCTGACCTTGATTCTGCCGCTTGAGCGCGCCTGCGGCGTCCCGCTGATTACCCGCTACCTGGCCGCTGCCCACGGCAAGCTGCTGGTGGACATACCTACCGGCCGCAACACCCAGGCGCAGGACGTGCAGCAGCTGCAAACCGTACTCAATGAAGCGGTCGGCGCAGTGCTCGCATTCAGCGACGGCAAGCAGACCGCCAACCAAACCCTGGACGCGCTGCGCGCCGGTCTGGAGTCACTCGCGTGGCACCACGGCAACGTACAGCAGCACGACCAACCTCAGCTTGAACTCGGAGAAATCGACGATGAGTGACAACACCCGCATTTCAGAAAGCGGAGCCCGCTGCCTGCGCGTGATGAAAGCGCTGCGCGGCAACAGCCTGCAGGGCTTGAGCAATGGCGAGTTGGCCAAAGGGCTGGACCTGAGCCCGAGCGCTGTCAACCGCTCCCTGGGCACCCTGATCGCCGAGGGCTTCGCCACCAAGCTGGACTCGGGGCGCTTTGCCCTGAGCGTCAGCGCCCTGCAGCTTGCCCAGGCGCACGCAGAAGAGATGGCCAGGGCCAGCGCACGTATCAATGAACTGAACCAGCGCGTCGCCGCTGGCAGCCACCACTAAGCAAGGAAACAGACCATGGGACGTACTAAGACAGAGGGTGTAGCGCCGGTTGATCTGCCCGAGCTGGATGGGCAGAAGGTTTCAGACATCCAGAACGCTGCTGCTGCAGCTGGCAAGCTGCTGGCCCAGGACACCATGCGCGTTTCCGCCCTGATCAATCAGCGAGTTGGGCGGCGCCAAATCACCAACATGATCGTAAAACTGTTAACCGTTACCGATTTGATCGACCTGCAAGCCATCAAGGAAAGCAAGGGATACAAGGGCTTCGAGGCTTTTGTGGATGAAAAACCGGTAACCGTTACCACTTGGGACGATTACTGCCGGTTGGTCGAAGGCAAGTCCAGGGAATCAATTGACAACGCCCTGGCCAACTTCGCTGCGTTTGGGGAAGAGCTATATGAGGCGATGCACCAGGTCGGCATTGGCCCGTCCAAAATGCGCGCGCTGCGCAAGCTGCCGGACGACCATCGCAATGCTCTGATCGAAGCTGCAAAGGCCGGCAATACCGACGACGTTGAATTCCTGGCCGAGGAGCTGATCGCCAAGCATCAGAAGGAAAAAGACGAGCTGACCAAGGAGCGCGACGAAGCCCACGCCGACTACGACGCCCAGTCCGAAGTGCTGGCCAAGCGCGCCCTGGAGCTGGACGAAACTCGCCAGCAGCTCGCAAGGGCGCAGAAACGCATCCAGAGCCTGCCCAGCAACGAAGCGATGAAGGAGCTGCGCATGGAGGTATCAGCCGCCGCCTACGAGGCGGAGGCGCTGATCATGGGCAAGTTGCGCGGGGCTTTTGAGCTGTTGAACACCGAGAGCGCCACCAGCGGCGAAGATTCCCGCGATTACATGGCCAGCCTGGTCAAGCAGCTAGAGATTCAGATCCTCGCGATCCGCGAAGACTACGACCTGCCCGATGACTCAAGCAGCGAGCACGACTGGATGAAGCCGGGCGCGGCAGAGCAAGCCGCTGTGTCCCTCGGCATCGAGTCGGACCACTGATATGAGCGCCGTCATAACCGAACGCCTGGTCGCTGTTGCTCAAGCCGTCCGCGCTGCCGGCCACGGCGGCAAGTCGGCCATATACGCGAATGCTTGCCAGGAGCTGGGGCTGTCCCGAGCGACCCTGCATCGCAAGCTGAAGGATCTCACCGTGACCAATAAAACCCGAAAGCGCCGCACGGATGCCGGCCAGTCAGACCTGACCCGCGACGAGGCTCTGATGATCAGCGGAGTCCTGATGGAGACCCTGCGCAACAGCGGCAAGCGCCTGTATAGCATCACCGATGCCGTCCAGGGTTTGCGCGCCAACAATCTGATCAGAGCCGAACGCGTCAACCGCGCCACCGGTGAAGTGGCACCGCTGAGCGACAGCGCCATCCATCGTGCCTTGCGAGCTTATAGCGTGCATCCCGACCAGCTGCTGGCTCCGACTCCGCACACTGAGCTGGCCAGCCTGCACCCGAACCACGTCTGGCAGATCGACGCCTCGCTGTGCGTGCTGTACTACCTCAAGCCCCAGGCCCGCAGCACCAACGGCCTGCATGTGATGGCGCACGACGAGTTCTACAAGAATAAGCCGAAGAACCTGCAGCGCATCATGGCTGACAGGGTCTGGTCGTATGAGATCACCGATCACACCTCGGGCTGGATCTACGTCGAGTACGTCATGGGCGCGGAGAGCGGCGAGAACCTGTGCAACGTGCTGATCAACGCCCTGCAGGAGCGCGGCGGTGCCGACATTCTGCACGGGATCCCGGCCATTCTGTTCATGGACCCCGGCAGCGCCAACACCAGCACCATGGCGCTGAATCTGTGCAAGTCCCTGGGCATCCAGGCGATCGCCCACGCACCGGGCAACGCTCGCGCCACCGGCCAGGTCGAGAACGCCCGAAACATCATCGAGCGCAAGTTCGAGAGCGGTTTGAAATTCCGCCCGGTCGCGGATCTGGCCGAGCTGAACGCCCTGGCCGCGCAATGGCGGGCGGTGTTCAACGCCACCACCGTTCACCGCCGCCACGGCAAGAACCGCAGCGCCATGTGGCTGACCATCACCCAGGACCAACTGATCAAGGCGCCCACGGTCGCGGTGTGCCGCGAGCTGGCGGTTGCCCAGCCGCAGGAGCGCAAGGTCACGCCGAAACTGCGCATCAACTTCCAGGGCGAGGAGTACGACGTCAGCCGGGTACCGGGTGTGATGGTCGCCGAGAAGGTGCTGGTGACCCGCAACCCATGGCGCGACGACGCTGCCCAGGTGGTAACCGTGAACGCAGACGGCCGCGAGGTGTTCAACGTGGTCCCGCGCGTGGTCAAGGATGAGTTCGGCTTTGCCGAGAATGCCGCGATCATCGGCACCAGCTACAACGCCCCCGCAGACACCGTCGCGCAGAAGGATCGGCAGGCCATCGAGCAGCTGATGACCGGCACCACCACACCAGGTGAAGCCGAGGCGCAGCGCAAGGCGAAGGCGCTGCCCCTGGGCGGCAAGTACAACCCGTACAAGGCCACCGAAGAGGCAGACCTGCCGACCTTCATGCCGCGCCGTGGCACCGATCACGAGCTGGCCGGCCCGATCGTCGAGCTGCCGCCCATGACCCTGTTTGCTGCCGCCAAGCGGCTTATGAACCAGTTCCCGGAGTGGAATAAAGAACACTTCTCAGCGCTGAAAGCCAGCTTCCCGGACGGTGTCCGTGAGGATGAACTCGAAGCTGCTGCAGAGCGTGTCCGCGCCACCATGGCGCGGCCAAAACTCAGCGTCGTAGGAGGCAATCAATGATGCTGCAAATGAGGCTCAAGACCGTGCTTGAGTATGCCGGGCTCAGCCAGGCAGAGCTGGCGCGCGGAGTGGGCCTATCAACGGCGGCCATCAACTTGTTGGTCAACCGGAGCAAGTACCCCAAGTCGCCAGAGCGCCAGAAACTGCAGGGCGATGTCGTCGAGTGGCTTTCATCAAAAGGTGTGAAGGAGGAACAGCTGGAGGGCTGCTTTGAGCCTGCGGAATTCAGATCCAGACAGACACCAGGGCGCTGCAACGCCCTGTGTCCAATCAACCAACTACTGCAAGAAAAGGAACTCACCCCCATGCTACTACGCAAACAATCGTTAAAGCCACAGGCCAAACAGCACTTCCAGCTGACCAGGGATCCTTTCGCGGATCCTCGTTCGAGCGAAGATCTGTTCCTTTCGGCAGAGATCCGCTATGTCCGCGAGTCGCTTTATCAAGCCACCACTTTCGGCATCTTCCTCGCTGTTGTGGGGGAAAGCGGTAGCGGCAAATCGACCATTCGCAAGGAGCTGCACGAGCGCCTGCGCAACGACAGCCAAACCCTAATCGTTATCGAGCCCTATGTACTGGGTATGGAAGAGCGCGAGAGCCAAGGCAGGCCCCTGCGGGCCGCTGACATCTGCGCGTCGATCCTGCACGGGGTTGCCCCTGAGAAGCGCCTGCCGCAATCGTCGGAGGCTAGATTCCGTGCGGTACACGAAGCGCTGCGCGAGTCCTATCGCATGGGCAACCGGCACGTACTGATCATCGAAGAATCACACAGCCTGCCGAATTCTACCCTGCGCCATCTGAAGCGTTTCTTCGAACTGGAGGAAGGTTTCGCGCGGCTGCTGTCGGTCGTGATCATTGGCCAGACCGAGCTGGGCGAGCGGCTGAGCGAGCGCAATCCAGCGCTGCGCGAAGTAGTGCAGCGGATGGAACTGGTCCGCTTGCCCCCGCTGGGTGAAAACCTGAGCGCCTACCTCAAGCACCGCTTCGGCCTGGCCGGCAAATCGATTGACGACGTGGTGGATGCCGGCGGGATCGAAGCCTTGCGCACGCGCCTGCAGGGTCAGAATCAGCACAAAGGCCACTACAGCATGCTCTATCCGCTGGCCGTTCATAACCTGCTGACAGCCGCTATCAACGCTGCAGCCGAAGTGGGCGCCGATCGCGTCGACGCTGACATCGTGATGGGGGTGTGAGATGGGCCAGACAATCAACCTAGAGCAGCCATTCGAGCGCGAAAGCAAGGTGTTCACCAAGAAGGTCCAGCAAGTACTGGCGCTGGCCAACTGCGTGTCCCGCGAGCTGCGCCGGTTCAACTGCGTTGTCATCTTCGCAGCGGTAGACGGCGAGCGCCCGTTCCTGGTCGTGGAATGCGACCAGCCGCTGCACCTGGCGCGCGTTGGCCACTTCCGCTTAGCCCTGCTCAAGACGCCTGGCGTATTCATCAAGGTCCGGACGTTGCTCCTGGGCTGCGATATCGAATGGCGTGTGCGTCCTGCACAGGTCAAGCAGATCAACGCGATGAGGGTTCACTGATGAAATACATCATGCTCCAAATCATGACCGGCACCCAGGGAGACCTGGTCCGTGAATTCCCGGTCATTTTCCCTGATGCCCTGGTGCATGCCGACGTCGCGGAGGCCATAACCAAACTGCCCGAATTGGCAACCGCAAAGCCGGTCGCTGCGGGTTTTCTGTCCAGCCTCGGACTTGAAGCGGAGTGCTACGGCGAAAGCGAAACGCTCCAAATCAAGTCACGTGGCGACCTCGATTCGAGCCGCATCTGCATGCTCGATTACTCACACGGCATCGTTTAGGAGGCCACCCATGACCGCTACCCAGAAAGCTCCAGAAGTGATACCACCCGGCTACCGCAAGGATGCCCAGGGACGCCTTACCCACGAGGATCTGATCAAGCCTGTCGATATCGAGCGCGACCGGCTGGTCTGCCACCTGGTGGACCGCGCCACCGAGCTGAACGCCGAACTGGCCGATTACAAGGCCATGGCGTTCGGCGATATCGCGGCTTTCATCGAGATGTCAGCCGAGGAGTACGGCGCCAAGATCGGCGGCAAAAAGGGCAACGTCACGCTGTTCAGCTTCGACGGCCGGTTCAAGATCCAGCGCTCAGTGCAGGAAACCATCAGTTTTGATGAGCGCCTGCAGGCTGCACGCGCCCTGATCGATGAATGCCTGACCGAGTGGACTGCTGGGGCCCGGCCAGAGGTTGTGGCGCTGATCAATGACGCCTTCCGCACCGATACCAAGGGCGAAATCCGCACCGCCTCCGTGCTCGCGCTGCGCCGCCTGGATATTCAGGACAAGCGCTGGCAGCAGGCGATGGTTGCGATCGGCGAAGCCTGCCAGGCGATCGGCAGCAAATCATACATCCGCATTTATGAGCGGGTGGGCGACACCGATCAGTACAAGCCTATCTCTCTCGATATCGCGGCGGTGTGACATGGAGAAGCCAGTCGAAGTCACCGTTCGATTTGACCATTCAGGTTACAAAGCGGGAAAGGTTCAGGGAAAAATCGGCTGCTGTACCTATGACGCCTCCCTGGCGGTCGAGCGGTTGGCTGACAAGCTCTTCCCGGACCACCACAAAACCATCGACCGCCAGGAATCCACCCCGGTTGGTCGGCTGCACAGCAAGTGGCTGATCGTTCCGGGTGCGCCTTTAAACCCAGCTGCAGGGGAGGTCTGATCATGGACCAGGAACGCGCGCTCGAAAAGATCAAAAAATGCCTGGAGATGGCGAAGGGCAAAAGCTCCAACCCAAATGAAGCAGAAACCGCGCTGCGCCAGGCGCACAAGATGAT
Source organism: uncultured Halopseudomonas sp. (assembly GCF_963977355.1). Taxonomy (NCBI): domain Bacteria; kingdom Pseudomonadati; phylum Pseudomonadota; class Gammaproteobacteria; order Pseudomonadales; family Pseudomonadaceae; genus Halopseudomonas; species uncultured Halopseudomonas sp. Next base: position 49,866 of record NZ_CAXBOV010000012.1, read on the forward strand.
GGAAGCGTTCAACCTTGAGGTCGGCGACGTGCTGGCCAGCATGGCGTCGGAGGTCAGCATCAAGGCTGGATCGGAGGGCGATCCGCCAGCGTGGCGAGTAGAGCTGGCCTATGTCTGTGCTCACGCCTTTGGTACTCGGATGATCATCACCGCAGTCCAGGCTGACATATTCAACTGGGTCGGTGGCTTCCTATTCGTCGGCTGCGGTGCGGCGCCAGAGCTTACTGGTTACGCCTACCAGGTACTGGAGCGGCAGCTGCAAAAGGCGCGACGCGAGTACCTCCAGCTGCCCAACAACAAGCGCTGCAAACGCACCACAAAGGTGTCTCGCGGCGACCAGTTCGCCACCGGCTGGATCCGGGCGGTGTATCACAAGGTCGACGAGTTCGCCGGCGTGGATGACAACATCGCCGACGCCATCCAGGCATTCATGGACAAGAACCACCCTAACCTCGGCAAACACAAAATGAAGCGCAGAAAGACCAAGGGGCGCGACGTCGGCGCCACCGATGCCGGGTACCGGGCTGGCAAGTCTGCCCAACTGCACACCGCTGTGAATGCCGGCGCCCAGCCTCTGCGCATAGGGAGCATGTCATGACCGATATCGTCGATCTTGCAAACGATCTGGTTGAGCTTCGCATCCAGGAAGCTATCGCCAGTTGCCCCAGGCATACGGGCCCAAGCGCCACCCACTGCGAGGAATGTGACGACGTGATCCCGGAGCGCCGCCGCAAGGCGCTGCCCGGAGTCCAGACATGCACATTCTGTCAGGGCCTGTTGGAATCCAGAGCATCAAAGCGAGGCAACCGATGATCAGCCGGCCCAATCAAGCCAAAATCCATATAGCCCGGCAGCAGCTGGGCATGGACGACCAGGGCTACCGCGCGCTGCTGGCCAGGGTCGCTGGCGTCCAATCCTCGAAGGATCTCGGGGCCCGGCAGGTCGGTGCAGTACTTCGCGAGTTCGAACGTCTCGGGTTCAAGCCCAAGCCCAGCACCAAGGCCAAAGGCAAGCCGCGTAATTTTGCCGACATGCCGGGTGAGATCACCAAGATCGAGGCGCTACTCACTGACCTCGGTCTGCCCTGGTCATATGCTGATTCGATCGCAAAACGGATGTTCAAGATTGAGCGCTGCGCCTGGCTCAAAAGCCGTAAGCACTTCGAAGGAGTCATCGCTGCGCTACACGTCGAGCAGAAGAAACAGCAGCTCAAGGGATCATTGGAAGAGCTGCTTAACGAACTCGGATACGTCGGTCCAGAACGGGCCGCACTTTTGGAAAGCCTGCCGGCGGGCTGGGATCGCAAGGTTCCAATCATGGAATCTCTGATTGATGCGCTGTGCAGAGAGCGCCGCGAGAAAGCGATGTATGCCGATTCTGACCAAAGCCTGGAGGATATCTGATGCACCCCGAGGCCACTTTGTGGATTTTACAGTGGGCGGGAATAACTTCCTTTTGCAGCGCGATCGCGCTCGGCATCCTTGATGGCGTGCGTGACTGCCGAGCTGGAATGAGGCCCCCATGCAAATGACCTGCCCCTGCTGCAGCCAGCAGTTCCCGTTCGAGGCCGGCTTGGCCGACGAGGAAGGCAAGCGCCTGGCTGCTTTGTTTGCCGATATGCCACCCAAACTGGGCAAAGCAGTGCTGTCCTACCTGCGCCTGTTCAGCCCGCCGAAGCGCAGCCTGAAAATGGGCAAAGCAATCCGCCTGGTCGAGGATCTGCACCAAATGGTCAGCGATGGGACCGTCACCCGCGATGCCCGTACCAATGACAGGCGCCAAGCCTCCCCAGCGCTGTGGGTTTCCGGCATCGAGCAGATGATCGCTCAGCGCGAGAAGCTCACTCTGCCGCTGGAAACACACCACTATCTGCGGGCCGTCGTGCATGGCATTGCAGGTGATGCTGCAGCCGTCCAGGCGCTTGCGCCTCGCACGCCCAAGGCCGCTGCCGCTGACCGATCAGCCCGCGACGCGGCGTACTACCAGATCCAGAACGACCTCCGCCTCAAATTGATCTCACAAGACGAGGCTGATAAACGCCTCAAGGAGCTTTGACATGTCAGGCACCTCGCCACATATGGAACAACAACGGCACGAGCTGCTGTCTGATGTCGCCGATACTGTTGCGTCAGTGCTGAAGGACCATGGCATCGAGCAGCCGCTGGCAGAACAGGCCGGGCTCGCCCTGGCCGATCGGCTGGCTACCCACTGGGGTGGCCAGCTGATCAATATCCCGAAGGATTACCGCTTCAAGCTGGCCAATCGTGATCTGCTTATATATGAAGAGTTCAACGGCAATAACCACGCCGAGCTGGCGCGCCGCTGGAACATGACAATGCGTGGCATTTATAAGATCATCGAGCGCGCCAGGAAGCGCGACATGGACCATCGTCAGCCCAAGCTTTTCTAGCCCCTATTTCTGAAAAGCTTTTTCATTTCTGTCCCGCTAAATCCCCACTTGTTTCTCTATATCCCGCAATTTATCTAGCGTTTGGTATTAGATTTATCTCACCCCCCCTCAGCCTCAGCGCTGTATGCGTCAGCAAGTGGCTGCGGGCTTGCGTAAACAGTACGCATTTCATCTTCGGCAAGATTGGCCGCAAGCAACCGCTGCGGGTTAGTCAGCCCCCATTGAACCAGAGGCCCATACAGCGCCCAGTCCCAGCCTGGATTCCATTCCAAGGCATCAGGCAAAGCATCTGGATCGAAGGTTGTTTCACCCTGCAAGCGATCTACCGCCGCCTGCTGCGAAGGTCCGAGCATTTCCATGACCAGGGAGCCCTGCGGACGATGAGCCTGCAAGCTCTCCAGCAACCATAGCTGTAATCGATGGTGGTCAGGATTATCATGCTTTTCGCCGACCATGACGTGGGGTGCCGACACAAGACTTTCAACCAGCAGATTGGGTGTGAGCCATATCCCGTTAGCAGTATCCAGCACCTTTCCTACGTGTGGATCATCCTGTCCCTCGGGACTGATCCATTCCGGTAAATCCTGCGCATGGGTGGTAAAACTCGAAACGCATAACAACACCAGAAGAAAGCGGCGCATGGTGATACCTCAGGCGATAATCAGGGGACAATCCAGTTGCGGGTGAGGCGCGACCTGCACCTCGACCCCAAAAACCCGTTTGATGCGTTCTGCCTGCAGCACCTGCCAGGGAGTGCCTAGTGAGGACATGCCACCCTGATCGAGAAGCAGCAGACGGTCTGCGTAACGCGCGGCCAGATTGAGATCGTGCAACACCAACAGTACCGCATTTCCACGCTGGGCAATCTCACGGGCTTGTTGCAGGATCAGTCGTTGATGGGCCAGGTCCAGTGAAGCTGTTGGTTCGTCCAGCAGCAGACAGCCGGGCTCAGCACTATCCCAGATCTGTGCCAGCACGCGGGCCAGATGCACGCGCTGCCGCTCACCCCCGGACAATGCAAGATAGCTACGCTGTCGCAGGTGTTCGATATCTGCAGCGCACATGACCTCCCGCGCTATACGCCTGTCCTCATCCCGGCCACTGGCATGCGGCAGGCGACCCAAAAGCACAACCTCCTCCACACTGAACGCGAATGCCAGTGACGAGGACTGTGGCAATACAGCCAAACGCTGCGCACGCGCCACCGCAGACCAGGCATCCAGCGGCCTGCCGGCTAGCACAATATCTCCATCTGCCCGGGGTAGCTCGCCACTCAGGGTCGCAAGCAAGGTGCTCTTGCCCGCACCGTTGGTTCCAAGAACGGCCAGAACTTCGCCGCCTTCGAGGCAGAAATCAATCCCGCTCAAAATTTGGCAGCCACCCCGAGCGCACCCCAGGTTCCCGACTTTGAGCATCACCACCCCCTGCGCTGCGAGCGCAGCAGCAAAATCAGAAAGAAGGGTGCGCCTAGCAGGGCGGTGAGAATACCGATAGGTAGCTCCGCCGGCGCGATGACCAACCGCGCGACCACGTCGGCGAGCAACAGTAAACCACCGCCCAAAAGCATGGAGCCGGGGAGTACCATGCGGTGATCAACCCCCAGCATCAATCGAATCAGGTGCGGTACGACCAGGCCCACAAAACCGATCAGACCGGCCACTGCCACGCAGGCGCCGACCCCTAGCGCAGTAAGCAGGATCAGCTCACGCTTGACCCGCTCGACGTCTACGCCAAGATGCCGCGCTTCCGACTCGCCGAGCAATAAAGCATTAAGAGCGCGAGCCTGACGTGGCAATCGCCAGCAGATCAGCGCGCAACACAACGCAAGGGCAATAACCCGTGGATAACTTGCCGAGCCCAGACTACCCATGTTCCAGAAGGTTAATGTACGCAGCATGCGATCATCGGCCAGATAGCCCAGCAAACCAATCAGCGCGCCGCTGATCGCGGCAATCGCAATACCAGCCAGCAACATGCTGGCGACCGAAGTGCCTTGCGCCGTCTGACCTAATCGATACACCAGAAGCGTGGTGACGACCCCACCGCCAAAAGCGCCGATGACGGTCGCATAGGGCAGCAAAGCATCAGGCATGGCGGAAAAAAGCCAGCCGCCAAACACAATGACGGTAGCCGCGCCGAGCGCCGCACCACTGGAAACACCTATGAGGCTGGGGTCAGCCAGCGGGTTGCGAAAAAGTCCCTGCATCACGGCACCGGTCAGCGCCAGCGTGATACCGACAAGCAGCCCCATCAATGTCCGCGGCAAGCGAATCTGCTCGATAATGATTTGTGCTTCGCCGGGTGACTGGTTAAGCCCCAGCATGTTTCCCAACGCAGCGAGGGTATCCAGCGGCGCGATGGTGACCGCCCCCAGGCCGAGCGATAACATGATGGCCAGCAGCAGCAGAACGAAAAGCATCATGAGAACGGCTGGTCGCAACCGCGACTGCATAATCATCGGCGTCTCCCCGAGATTTCGCGGCGCCGCATTATTCTGCAAGACTGGCGGCGACAGGTGCTGGCAGAGATAATAAGCCCATGACCAACACTGAAAACTTTCTGCCCACGCCCCTGTGCCGCCTTGATCAACTGGCTGACCCCGGTAGCCTGGGCGTGGAACACAACGGCGAAATGTTGATGGTGATACGCCAGGGGGACCGAGCCTTCGTTTACCTCAACCGCTGCCCCCACCGCGCCATACCGCTTGAATGGGTTCCGAATCAGTTCCTGGACAGCTCCGGCAGACTGATCCAGTGTGCCAGTCACGGCGCACTTTTCCTGCCTGAAAGCGGAGAGTGTGTTGCGGGGCCCTGCACGGGAGCGTATCTGCAACCGCGCCGCTGCCATATCAGCAACGGCCAGATCTGGCTCGACTGAGCGCGCATACCTGGCTTGCAGGCTCATAGCTCCACCGGCAGTTGCCCTGCCACTTGCAGGCCCTCGGGCGAGGGCAATACCGACCAAGCGATAACCTCTACGCCCTGCGCGACGGCCTGGCGCAGCAGCCGCCCGTATTCAGCGTCTATTTCATCGGCGGGCCTCACCCGCTCAATGCCTGAGTGCATGACGCAGAACAACAGGCAGGCGCGCTTTCCGCTGGCGGCGAGGGTCGTCAGTTCGCGCAGGTGTTTCTGCCCGCGCAGACTGACTGCGTCCGGAAAAGCTCCACCGCCCTCTCCCACCGCCATGGTGACGCTCTTGACCTCCACCACGCATTCGCCAGGTTCACTGAGCAAGAAATCAAAGCGGCTTTCTCCCCCTGCCAACCTGACCTCAGGTCGAACCATGGTGTAGCCGGCAAGCGGTGCAATCAACTTTTGCGACAACGCGGCCGCCACCACCTTGTTGGCCCGTGCGCTGTGAATACACGCCAGACCACCAAGTGGTGTTTCGACCAGCTCCCAGCTACCCGGCAGCTTGCGCCCGGCCTTCTGTTCCAGCCGCACCCATACGCGGCTACCGGGCTCGGCGCAGCCTTTCATCGACCCTGTATTGGGGCAATGCACGGTCATTTCCCGTCCATCGTCCAATCGCACGTCAGCAAGGAAGCGCTTATATCGCTTGAGCAGAATGCCCCCCTGAAGGGGGGGCGAGAATGGAATCAACCTGGAGGACATTATCTGAGGCTCCGCTCCAAACGTTCGACAGCCTGGCCTAGCCGATCCAATGAGGCGGTGTAGGCGAAACGCACATGTTCATTTCGGCGGTAATCACCGAAATCCAGTCCCGGTGTGATCGCCAGGTATTCGCTTTCAAGCAGGCGCTGACATAAAGCGCTGCTGTCAGCGGAATGCTTGCTGATGTCTGCGTATAGGTAGAAGGCCCCCTGCGGGGTCGTCGGTATCCCGAAACCGAGATCACGCAGCGCTGGCAAGAGAAAGTCACGGCGCGCCTTGAAAGCCTCGCGTCGCGCCTCGCAGATTGCCAGCGTCTCCTCTTCAAATGCCGCGAGCGCAGCCCACTGGGCCATGTGGGGAGCACAGATGTACAGATTCTGGGCCAGTTTTTCCAGCTCGGGAATGGCCGCCTCGGGCGCAATCAACCAGCCCAGGCGCCAACCCGTCATGCCGAAGTACTTGGAAAAACTGTTGAGTACGAATGCGTCTGGCGCCACTTCAAGCACCGAGGCTGCTTCACAATCATAGGTCAGACCATGGTAGATCTCGTCGACCACCAGATGCCCACCCAGCCGCCTGACAGTATCAGCCATGGCAAGCAACTGGGGCTTGCTCAGCAAGGTGCCGGTGGGATTGGCCGGAGAAGCCGCCAGCACGGTAGAGCAACTCTCATCCCAATGCTGCTCGATCAACTCGGGGGTCAGTTGGTAATCGCTCTGCGGCCCGGTGGGTATCATCTTCGCCTGTGCACCTAGCAGGCGTAAAAAGTTGCGATTGCAGGGATAGGATGGGTCAGCCATGACCACACTCTGCCCCGGATCAACCAGAAGCGCCGCTATCAGCAACAGGGCCGCCGAGCCGCCCGGTGTGACCACGACCCTGCTGGGCTCCACATGCACACCATAGCGTTGCGCATAAGAAGCTGCGATCGCCTCGCGTAGCGCAGGCAAACCCAATGCCGGGGTGTAGCCGGTATGGCCATTGCCCAGGGCTGCCTGCCCGGCGCGAACAATCGGGGCAGGGGTCGCAAAATCGGGCTCTCCAATCTCCATGTGGATCACGTCGCGCCCCTGCGCTTGCAGCGTCTTGGCGCGCGCCAGCACACTCATGACATGAAACGCCTGAATATCCTGCGTCCGCTTTGCCCACCCCTGCCTGCGCATGCATGCTCCCTGATTTAGTGATCGCCACCGAAGTCGAAACCGCAGATGATACCCGTCAAGACCCGGCCAAGCAGCCTGTTTACACTGACTTGCATCAAGTGGACCAACCATCTGACGGCAAACAGTAGCGCGGTTGATCAGGTTCTGGTAGTTTTGCCCGCTTGCATGCCACTGGCTGCACCCTCAGGCCATCAGCGACGTGGGCCTGGCACTGAAAGATCGAGAAAAAAGTGAGGGGTCCTCATGCCCAGCAATGCCAAAGAAAAAAGTTCAATGTTGATCCGCGGGTTTGCACCCTATAAGGAAAAGAAGGGCGAAGAGTACATGAGCGAGCAGCAGCTCGAGCATTTCGCCGCCATTCTCAACGGCTGGAAACGCGAGCTGATGGAAGAAGTCGACCGCACCGTGCATCACATGCAGGATGAGGCCGCCAACTTCCCGGATCCAGCTGATCGCGCCAGCCAGGAAGAGGAGTTCAGCCTCGAGCTGCGAGCTCGTGACCGCGAGCGCAAACTGATCCGCAAGATCGATCAGACCTTGCAGCGCATCGAAGACGATGATTACGGCTTCTGTGATTCATGCGGCGTCGAGATTGGTATTCGTCGTCTTGAAGCGCGGCCAACGGCCACGCTTTGCATCGACTGCAAGACGCTGGCGGAAATCAAGGAAAAGCAGGTAGGCAGCTGACCAGCCGCTTGCAATCCAACCCTGCCCGTCATTGGTGCCAGGGTTGGCAGTATTTTTTTGCCTGCTGAAACAGGCTGTCTGTCATGACCACCCCGCAATCCCCCTATCTCGGTCGCTTTGCCCCAACTCCCAGCGGTCACCTGCATTTCGGCTCTCTGGTAACAGCCCTGGCCAGCTATCTTGATGCACGCCACCAGCGCGGCCATTGGTTGGTGCGCATGGAGGATCTCGATGGCCCCCGCAACAAAGCCGGCGCCGCCGAGCACATATTACAGACCCTCAAGGCCCACGGCCTGATCTGGGATGGCGAGGTGCTCATCCAGAGCCAGCAAACAGAACGTTACCAACAGCAGATCCAGAGCTGGATCAATCAGGGACTGGCATATTATTGCGATTGCTCTCGGACCGATCTGTCGGCCTATGGCGGCGTGTATCCTGGTATCTGCCGCGAACGCGGTCTGCCCTGGGCCCGAGACCATGCTGTGCGCCTGCGGGTAACGGATGATCCGATCGCTTTCACAGACCGCCTGCAGGGCAAGATCAGTCAACGACTGGAAAGCGAAGTAGGCGACTTTGTGATCCGGCGACGCGATGGTGTGGTTGCCTACCAGCTCGCCGTGGTCATGGACGATATAGACCAGGGTGTTACCCAGATAGTCCGCGGCGCCGATTTGCTCGATTCAACGCCCAGGCAACTATGGCTATACCAATTACTCGAGGCTAGAGCCCCTGAATACCTGCACATTCCCCTGCTGATGGCGCGGCGCGGACACAAGCTCAGCAAGCGCCTGGATTCTGCCCCAATCGAAGCCGCTCAGGCATCCGTCAGCCTCTACTCGGCACTAGTAGCGCTCCAGCAACAACCGCCTGCTCATCTCCAGGGCGGCCCGATCTCGGAGATCATTGCCTGGGCAATCGAGCACTGGCAACCTGGCGATCTGCCAGCCACGCGCGAAATAGTAATGGATGAGCCCGTATAAGGGTCATCACTGAGTATCGTGGAGCTTGGCAAGCAGGTCCGGCCTGATTACCCTGTTGCATTATTCGACCCGCCGCTAATGGCGCGCAGGCAACCCCCCGACAGCTCACTGTCGTCGATCTATGGACGCCCATGTATATCTACCGCCTGGTACTGTTGCTGGTGATCGGCATATACCTGTTCTCGCCCGCCATCATGGATTGGTGGATCGAGCCACAGGGCGCCTGGTATCGCCCCTATATGCTCTGGTTGATTCTGATCATTGCCGGCATTGTTCTGCAGAGTCCAAAAGATGCCGATGAGCTTTGACCTGAGTCACCTGCTGCTGGTCAGCATTCTCTATCTTCTCACGCTCTTTGGCGTGGCCTGGGTAACCGAAAAGGGCATGCTGCCGCGCGCCCTATTGCAGCATCCGGCTGTATACACCTTGTCATTGGGTGTGTACGCCAGTGCCTGGGCCTTCTACGGCACGGTGGGGCTGGCCTATGAATACGGCTACGGGTTTCTTACCTATTATCTGGGCGTATGCGGCGCCTTCCTTCTGGCACCGGTATTGCTGGGCCCGATCCTGCGTATTACCCGTACCTACCAGCTGTCATCCCTGGCAGACCTTTTTGCTTTCCGCTTTCGCAGCACCCTTGCCGGCACACTCACAACACTGTGCATGCTGATCGGGGTTCTCCCATTGCTTGCGCTGCAGATTCAGGCGGTCGCCGACTCAGTACAGATTCTCACCCAGGAAACCGGACAGAATGCCGTCGCCCTGGGGTTCTGTGTACTGATTACCCTGTTCGCGATTCTATTCGGGGCGCGCCATATTTCCACCCGGGAAAAGCATGAAGGCCTGGTGATGGCAATTGCTTTCGAATCCCTGGTCAAACTGGTCGCCATTGGCGCAGTGGGACTCTACGCACTCTATGGCGTTTTTGGCGGCCCAGCCGGCCTTGAGTCCTGGCTGGAATACAATCAGCAGGCACTACAAACGTTGCATTCGCCACTGCAGGAAGGTCCATGGCGCACGCTCCTGTTGGTGTTTTTTGCCGCGGCCATAGTCATGCCGCACATGTACCACATGGCCTTCACCGAAAACCTCAACCCCCGGGCAATGGCAACGGCAAGCTGGGGACTTCCCCTGTTCCTGTTACTGATCAGTCTTGCCGTGCCACCCATACTATGGGCCGGACTGCACCTGGGTATTCCGACCAATCCGGAATACTTCACTCTCGGGCTGGGCGTAGCAGCCGGGGCAGACTGGCTGACGCTGCTCGCCTTCATCGGCGGACTCTCCGCCGCCAGCGGCTTGATCATCGTGGTCACCCTGGCCCTCTCGGGCATGGTGCTCAACCATCTGGTGTTACCGGTTTATCAGCCCAGTGCCGAAAACAATATCTATCGCTGGCTGCTCTGGACCCGTCGCACTCTGATCGCAGCCATCATCATGGCCAGCTATGGCTTCTATCGCCTGCTCGGAGCGGAACAGGATCTGGCCAACCTGGGTATTGCCTCCTTCGTTGCCACAGTACAGTTCCTGCCCGGCGCGCTATCGGTTCTGTACTGGCAGCAGGCCAACCGCCGAGGCTTCATCGGCGGACTTATTGCCGGCATGCTGGTGTGGGCAATCACCCTGTTACTGCCCCTTGTTACCGAAGTAACCGGGCTGCAGATTCTCGGCCAGACGCTGAGCTTCAATGCTGATACCTGGCATCTGGCAGCAATAGCATCACTGGCAGCCAACATTTTTGCTTTCACCAGCATATCGCTGTTCACCCAGCGTTCGAGCGAAGAGCAGAGTGCCGCAGAAGCCTGTTCGGTGGACAACGTCAGTCGTCCGCAGCGCAGGGAGTTGATAGCCGACTCGCCCCAGGAATTTGCCCAGCAACTGGCCAAGCCACTCGGGAACAAGACCGCCCAGCAGGAGGTAGAACAGGCACTGCGTGATCTGCAGCTACCCTTCGACGAGCGTCGCCCCTATGCCCTGCGTCGTCTGCGCGACCGACTCGAAGCCAACCTGTCGGGACTGATGGGCCCCAGCGTCGCGCAGGAAATCATCAGCACCTTCCTGCCCTTCAAGCTGGCCCGTGAGGGCTACATCACCGAGGACATTCACTTCATCGAAAATCGCCTCGAGGATTATCACTCGCGCCTTACCGGCCTGGCTGCCGAGCTGGACGCCCTGCGTCGTTACCATCGACAGACCCTGCAGGACCTTCCCATGGGTGTCTGTTCGCTGGCAAAGGATAATGAAGTATTGATGTGGAACCGCGCCATGCAGGCGCTGACCGGTATCAGCGCGGAAAGTGTTGTGGGATCGCGTCTGGACAACATCGACGAACCCTGGAACGAACTGCTTGGACGCTTCGTCAGCGATCAGTCAGCGCACTTGCACAAGCAGAAACTGGTCGTCAGGGGACAAACCCAGTGGCTTAGCCTGCACAAGGCCGCCATTGATGAACCCGGCAACGTAGTCAGTAGCGGACTGGTATTGTTGATCGAGGATCAGACCGAAAATCAGATGCTCGAGGATGAGCTGATGCACTCCGAGCGCCTTGCATCCATTGGTCGTCTGGCTGCAGGAGTTGCCCACGAGATCGGCAATCCGGTCACCGGCATTGCCTGTCTGGCGCAGAATCTGCGTGAAGAATCGGACCAGCCCGAGGCTCGGGAAATGGCCGATCAGGTCATGGAGCAGACCCGGCGCATTTCCCGCATAGTCCAGTCTCTGGTCAACTTTGCCCACGTTGGCAGTCGGCATAACAACAGCAACGAAGAGGTCGATCTGGCGAGCTGCACCAACGAGGCCATTCATCTGTTGTCACTCAATCGACAGGGCCCCGAAGTAATTTATGTTAACCTATGCGACCCCGATCACGTGGTCGCTGGTGACAGCCAACGCCTTGTCCAGGTCCTGATAAACCTGCTAGGCAACGCCCGGGACGCCAGTAACGATGCTGACACCATCACCATTTCAACCCAGCAGAACGAGCATCAGGTCCTGCTGCATGTCGAGGATCAGGGCAGCGGTATAGACAAGGCGATCATGGATCGGCTGTTCGAGCCATTTTTCACCACCAAGCAACCAGGGACAGGAACAGGGCTCGGATTGGCACTGGTCTACTCGATTATCGAAGAGCACTATGGACAGATAACCATAGACAGTCCGGCAGATCCCATACTCCAGCGCGGCACGCGGTTTACTATCACCCTGCCCCGCTACAGCGTTTTGAGCAACGGTGCCAACACCTGAATCCTATTAGGCATGGCATCGAGCACGAGGAACCTATGTCACATATCTTGGTTGTAGAAGATGAGGCAATTATCCGTTCGGCGTTACGACGCCTGCTAGAACGGCATCAGTACAAGGTAAGCGAAGCCGGGTCAGTTGCCGACGCGGTCAATCAGTTTGACCTGGGTACATTTGACCTGGTCATCAGCGACCTGCGCCTGCCGGGGGAACCCGGCACTGAGATGATTCGTCGCGCGCCTGATACGCCCGTACTGATCATGACCAGCTATGCCAGCCTGCGTTCGGCTGTCGACTCGATGAAGCTCGGCGCGGTGGACTACATTGCCAAGCCGTTTGACCACGAGGAAATGCTGCAGACTGTTGCTCGTATCATCAAGGACAGCCAGCAGCGACGTCATCCGACTCATGCAGAGCCTTCTGCAGGTGCTGAGATCACCAGCTCCTCCTCCGCACAGCAGCCAGCCAAAACCAAGAACTCCACCATGGGTATTATTGGTTCAAGCCCATCGATGCAGCTCCTGTTCAAACGTATCGGCAAGGTCGCACCAACAGACTCCACCGTCCTTATTCAGGGTGAATCGGGCACCGGCAAAGAGCTGGTTGCCAAGGCGCTACACGAACACTCGCGGCGAGCCAAAGCGCCGATGATTTCCGTCAACTGCGCCGCAATTCCCGAAACCCTGATCGAGTCCGAGCTGTTCGGTCACGAAAAAGGGTCTTTCACCGGGGCTACAGCCGGGCGTACCGGCCTGGTCGAAGCCGCCGACGGTGGCACATTGTTTCTCGACGAAATCGGTGAGCTGCCCCTCGAAGCGCAGGCGCGCCTGCTGCGGGTGCTCCAGGAAGGAGAGATCCGCCGGGTCGGGTCGGTGACATCGCACAAGGTAGATGTGCGTCTGGTCGCAGCGACCCACCGGGATCTCAAGACACTGGCGCGGCAGGGACTTTTTCGCGAAGACTTGTATTATCGCCTCAACGTGATCGAACTCAGGCTCCCGCCCCTGCGTGAAAGGGGCGAGGACATCATGTTGATTGCCGAAGCCCTGCTCGCGCGTGCCGCGCAAAACATGAACCAGAGTGGCCTGCATTTCAGCTCAGAAGCCAAACATGCCATCAGCCTGCATACCTGGCGTGGCAACGTCCGAGAGCTGGAAAATGCGGTGGAACGGGCAGCGATATTGTGCGACGAGGATGAAATCTCTACCGAACTGCTGGGTATCGAACTGGATGTCGAGCACGAGCGTGCGACTCAGGCCGCCAGTGCTCTGGAAACCATGAACCATGAACAGAGCGTCAGCAGTGAGCCTACTGAGGATCTGTCGCTGGAAGACTATTTCCAGCATTTCGTTCTCGAACATCAGGATCGCATGACCGAAACCGAACTGGCCAACAAGCTGGGAATCAGCCGCAAGTGCCTGTGGGAAAGACGGCAACGACTCGGTATTCCTCGCAAAAAAACCGCCAGCTCCTGACTCCCTCCTGACAAACCCCGGGGAAGGCTCAAGCTAGAGATTTTCCCGGCGCGTATCAAAGTGTTACCTGTTACCCACATCCAACCCAGACAAGTGTTACCCGCGACAGGTTCAGACGTAACACTTGTTCGGGTTGATAGGTAACGCCACCCACCACATCAGCCTCAAGCAAAAACACCAAAAATACCCAAGTCTCTGTTTTATATGGATTTACCAAAGTTGGCACGGCGAATGCTTTATATCTGGCACAACAACAATAAAAACCAAAAAACATAATAAGAATAAGATCTGGCTACACGCACAATAAAAACAAGATGTGAGAGTCGCAGCAAACTGATTTTTTTGGAGAATGTGTACTTACCGTGCGGACAGGATGTCCGTCTGGATAGAACAATAAAAGTTGCCTGAGCAACATGACGATCCAGAGCCAATGATGGGCCTCGTGTTTAGACATAAGCTTCCAAAGCAATCCGTTTGTTTTAGGCAACCCGGGATGGGTAACCACAATAGCGGCATTGCCGCTTCTGCCTAAGAAGAAAAATTGCTGTTATAAAAACAAGAATAATAAAACCATTGGGGGGAGTGAATACTCCCCTTGAGTTTATCTGCTTCCCCCCCTTCAGTTATTACCCCAATTTCCGCACTTAATTTAATTTCAGAACCATTCAGGCTAGAATGCTCAATTCAAGTCAGGCCATGTGCTGACCCGAGCTTATCTACGCACGTATTCCGGCGTTCCGCTCAACTGTCCGTCATCCCTGACATTCATGCAACTACAGCCCCCTGAAACCGGGTTGAAAAATGCCGGTGGAAAGCCTGAACCTATGATTCGCAAGCTGTTGAAGAAACTGCCAACGCCCTTTGGCCGCCAGGCCCACAGGCGCACTACGCCGTCGGTCATTCCCGCCAGTCAACATAACCTGCGGCGAGAACGGCTGAGCAAGAACGCGGTCAATGTCGTGGAACGGCTGCAACAGGCGGGTTACCAGGCATTTGTCGTCGGCGGTTGCGTCCGCGACTCCCTGCTTAACATGTCGCCCAAGGATTACGATGTAGCTACCAGCGCTACACCTGAGCAGGTAAGGGCCACGTTCCGCAATGCGCGACTCATCGGCAGGCGATTCAAGCTGGTACACGTACACTTCGGTCGCGAAATCATCGAGGTGGCCACTTTCCGCGCCAGCCATGCGGAGGATGACGCCGGGGACCCCCAGAGCGACGACAAGTCTCGCCAGAGTGAGTCCGGCCGCCTGCTGCGGGACAACGTGTATGGCAACTTCGAACAGGACGCCCAGCGACGCGACTTCACCATCAATGCCTTGTACTACGATGTCAGCACTGGCTACATCCATGACTATGCCAACGGCATGCATGATATTCGCAATGGATTGATACGGCTGATCGGTGATCCCGAGCAACGGTACCAGGAAGATCCGGTCCGCATGCTGCGCGCCGTGCGCTTTGCCGCCAAACTGGACTTCGAGATTGAGCAGCACAGTGCTGCACCGATACCCGACATGACCGATCTGCTGTTCGATATCCCGCCGGCACGGCTGTTTGATGAATCACTGAAACTGTTGATGAGCGGGCAAGGTGAAAAAACCTTTGACCTCCTGCACTACTATTACCTATTCGAGCCTCTGTTTCCGGATACCGAAGAAGCAATCGAGGCTAACCCGGAATACTGTCTCGCCCTGATCCGCCAGGCCTTGCGCAACACCGATGATCGCATTCGCGAGGGCCGGCCCGTCACACCAGCGTTTCTTTTCGCTGCTCTGCTATGGCCCGCTCTGGCGCCACGCATCCGGGCTCTGGAAGCCCAAGGCATACCGATCATACCGGCACAGCAACAGGCAGCTCAGGATCTATTGACCGAGCAATGCCAGCACATTGCCATTCCCAAGCGCTTCAGTGTCCCACTTCGCGAGATCTGGGATATGCAGCCCCGCCTGGAACGCCGAAGCGGACGCCGGGCCGATCAACTACTCGAGCATCCTCGTTTTCGAGCTGCCTACGACTTCCTGTTGCTGCGTGAAACAGCCGGTGAAAAGACCGACGGCCTCGGCCATTGGTGGACACTTTATCAGGAAGCCTCAGCGGACCAGCGCCGCAAAATGATCAGTGAGCTTGACGAAAAGGGCACCAGCCCAAAGCGCTCGCGCAGCCGCAAGAAACGTAAACCCAGGACTTCGACCGACTCATGAGCGTGCGTTGCTATGTCGGACTTGGCAGCAACCAGTCTGAGCCGGCAATGCAATTGAGGCTCGCCTGCGAGGCGCTGGACGGTCTTCCGGGAACCCGGTTGCTTAGCTGCTCACGGCTATACCGGAGTAAGCCTATGGGCCCTCAGGACCAGCCTGACTATCTCAACGCCGTCGCGCTGATCGAGACCAGCCTGGAACCCCTGCCGCTACTGGACCAACTGCAACAGATAGAGCAGCACCAGGGTCGCCAACGCAAAGCAGAGCGCTGGGGGCCGCGCTCGCTGGATCTGGACATTCTTCTGTATGCCAGCCAGCAGATAGATACTGAGCGTTTACGTGTGCCGCATTACCATATGCATGCCCGTCCCTTTGTGCTGTACCCACTGGCCGAGCTCGAGCCCGACCTGATCATGCCCGACGGGACGCCTTTGCAGCACCTCTTGAAAAAATGCGCCCCAGTCGGCATAGAAGCCCTTGCCGATATGCCCGCACAAGGGTAAAAGATGTGTCCCGAAAACAGACACCCGAGAGCGCTCCACCATGCGCCTATGCTTCAGGACTATACTGCCATTCATGGTGTCAGGATCCTGAACAAACAGAGCCCAGGCTGTGACACAATCCGGCCCAAGCCCAAACGCCCGACGCCTCGCCGAGGCCGAACCAA
Source organism: uncultured Halopseudomonas sp. (assembly GCF_963977355.1). Classification (NCBI taxonomy): domain Bacteria; kingdom Pseudomonadati; phylum Pseudomonadota; class Gammaproteobacteria; order Pseudomonadales; family Pseudomonadaceae; genus Halopseudomonas; species uncultured Halopseudomonas sp. Next base: position 66,306 of record NZ_CAXBOV010000012.1, read on the forward strand.
TGGAATCAGCCATGCCTAATGTAACTCTGACAACGCTGAGCAAGCTCAAGCAGACTGGTGAAAAGATCACCTGCCTTACTGCCTATGACGCCACCTTCTCCCAACTGGTTAACGAAGCCGGAGTGGAAGTGATCCTGGTCGGCGACTCATTGGGGATGGTATTGCAGGGGAACGACAGTACGTTACCCGTCACCGTCGCCGACATGGCCTACCACACCCAGGCAGTAAAACGGGGCAACAGTAGCGCACTGATCATGGCGGATCTGCCTTTCATGTCTTATCCCAATGTGGACCAGGCACTGACCAACAGCGCTCAACTGATGCAAGCAGGCGCCCACATGGTCAAGCTTGAAGGTGCTGGCTGGCTGGCACCGATCATCGAGGCGCTGGTGCAGAACGGGGTCCCGGTATGCGCGCATCTGGGGCTGACCCCACAGGCTGTGAACCTGCTTGGTGGCTACAAGGTCCAGGGGCGCGCCGACGAACAAGCACAGGCCATCCTGAACGACGCCAAGGCCCTCGAAGCAGCAGGCGCCAGTATGCTGGTGCTCGAATGCGTACCCAGCACGCTGGCCAACGCGATAACCGCAGCTGTTTCCGTGCCGGTGATAGGGATTGGCGCCGGCAGCGGCACCGACGGCCAGGTATTGGTCGTACATGACATGCTCGGACTGACACGCGGTCACCGTCAGCCACGTTTCGTGAAGAACTTCATGCTTGATCAGCAGGATGTGCCATCCGCTTTGCGCGCCTATGTCGATGCGGTAAAGAACGTCGAATTCCCTGCCGCCGAACACGAGTTTTAACACTGATGAACACTCTGCATACCATTGCCCAGCTGCGCGCAGCACTTAACCGTGCTCGCCTGGATGGCAAGCGTATTGGTCTGGTACCCACCATGGGCAACCTGCATGCCGGTCATGTCACCCTGGTTGACAAGGCGCGGCAGCGGACTGACTTCGTCGTCGTCAGTATCTTTGTCAATCCATTGCAGTTCGGGGCGGGTGAGGATCTGGACAGCTATCCACGCACCCTGGAAGAAGATCAACGCAAGCTGCTGGACGCCGGGGCAGATCTGATATTTGCCCCCAACGTGAAAGAAATGTATCCCGAAGGCATGACAGGTCATACCCGTATCAGTGTCCCTGTCGTCTCCGAGGGCTTGTGCGGCGCCAGCCGCCCTGGACATTTTGAAGGTGTTGCCACAGTTGTATGCAAACTGCTCAATATTGTTCAACCCGATCTGGCGGTATTCGGTCAGAAGGATTTTCAGCAACTGGCTGTCATCCGCAAAATGGCCCACGACCTTTGCCTGCCCGTACAGGTCATGGGGGAGCCGACGGTCCGCGCCGATGACGGCCTGGCATTATCGTCACGTAACGGATATCTAAGCCCCGAAGAGCGCCAGGTAGCCCCTGTCCTGTTTCAGACCCTGCAGGACACTGCGACGGCGATACAGGCTGGTGAACGGGACTATCCACAGCTCATTGAGAGCGCACGCCAGCGTCTTGCAGACGCCGGCTTGCGCGCCGACTATCTCGACCTGCGTGATGCGGTCACGCTTGAACCCGTCGACACTCAAACCCGGGACATGGTCATTCTGGCCGCGGCCTATCTGGGTAAAACACGGCTTATAGACAACCTGCTGTTTCAACAAAGCTGACATCCCCCCCTTGCCCCCCTCTCGCAGCCGCCCCGACAAGCGGCTGTCGCACCCTGCATGACGGCCTGGTATCAGACCAAAGAAGGGTTGAATTGACTGCGGTAATGGCCGACGCTTGAAGCAAGAATGCTTCCGGCTGTGCCGCAAAAATAACAAGAGGACCCGAGTCATGTACAAGATCGAAAACCATAAGGTATCCGACGCTGCCCGCTCGAATACGCACATCGATGAAGCCGGCTACAAACGGCTGTACAAGCAGTCGATCGAGCAGCCGGACCAGTTCTGGGCCGAACAGGCTGAGCGTTTTCTGACCTGGGACAAGCCCTGGAGCACGGTGCACGAGAGCGACATGAACAACGGCGAGGCCGCCTGGTTCATTGATGGCAAGCTCAACGTCAGCACCAACTGCATTGATCGGCACCTGGCTACCCGGGGGGATCAGACAGCGATCATCTGGGAAGGGGACGACCCTTCCGACTCCCTGAATATCAGCTACCGTGAGTTGCACGAACATGTCTGCCGCCTGGCCAACGTCCTGCGTGCCCGCGGTGTGAAAAAAGGCGAACGTGTCTGCCTTTACATGCCGATGATCCCCGAGGCGGCCTATGCCATGCTCGCCTGTGCGCGCATCGGCGCAGTGCATTCGGTGGTTTTCGGAGGCTTTTCGCCGGATGCCCTGCGCGACCGCATCAACGATTCCGACTGCCAGGCCGTGATCACCGCAGACCAGGGCGTGCGTGGCGGTAAAAATGTCCCACTGAAACAGAATGTGGACAAGGCGCTGCAGGAATGCCCCGGCGTGCATACCGTAGTTACCATCAAGCGCACCGGCGGTGACATCGGCTGGCATGAGAACCGCGACGTCTGGTACCACGAGGCTTGCGCCGCAGTCAGCACTGACTGCGAGGCCGAATCAATGGACAGCGAGGATCCGCTGTTCATTCTCTATACCTCCGGCTCCACCGGTAAACCCAAGGGCGTGCTGCACACTACGGGCGGCTACCTGCTTGGTTCGGCAATGACTCACCACTACGTCTTCGACTACCACGAGGGTGAGGTGTACTGGTGCACCGCAGACGTGGGCTGGATCACCGGCCACAGCTACATCGTCTATGGTCCCCTGTGCAATGGTGCGACCACATTGATGTTCGAGGGCGTACCGACCTACCCCGATGCGTCGCGCTGCTGGCAGATCGTCGACAAGCACAAGGTCAACATTTTCTATACCGCGCCCACCGCGATCCGTGCGCTAATGGCCCAGGGTAACGAACTGGTTACCGGTACCTCACGGGAAAGCCTGCGCCTGCTTGGCAGCGTCGGCGAGCCGATCAACCCGGAAGCCTGGGAATGGTACTACCACGTGGTCGGCGAAATGCGCTGCCCGATAGTGGACACCTGGTGGCAGACAGAAACCGGCGCAATCATGATCACCCCACTGCCAGGTGCGACAGATCTCAAGCCCGGTTCGGCCACCCGCCCCTTCTTCGGTGTCGAGCCAGCCCTGTACGACCCCGAGGGCAACGAGCTGGAGGGCGCTGCGAGCGGCAACCTGGTAATCAAGCGGTCGTGGCCTAGCCAGATCCGCACCGTTTATGGCGATCACCAACGTCTGGTCGATACCTACTTCAGCACCTACAAGGGTGTGTATTTCACCGGTGACGGTGCCCGTCGTGACGAAGACGGTTATTACTGGATTACCGGCCGCGTGGACGACGTGCTCAACGTGTCCGGTCACCGCATTGGCACCGCCGAAGTGGAGAGCGCCCTGGTGCTGCATGACTCGGTTGCTGAAGCGGCTGTAGTCGGTTGCCCCCATGACATCAAGGGCCAATGCATCTATGCCTACGTCATGCCCATGCGCGGCATTACCCCCAGTGACGAACTGATCAAGGAGCTCAAGGCATTTGTTGCCGAGCAGGTCGGATCATTCGCCAAGCCCGACTTCATCCAGTGGACCCCCGGCTTGCCGAAGACCCGCTCAGGCAAGATCATGCGCCGCATTCTGCGCAAGATCGCCTGCGATGAGCTTGATACCCTGGGCGATACTTCAACGCTAGCCGATCCAGCGGTAGTTGAAGAGTTGATCGAGCATCGATTGAATCGCGGATGAGACACATCTTGTCCTGACCTGACGAGCCCTCTATGCTTGTGCCCTTTAAAGCATTCGCATAGAGGAATCGTTCATGCAAGATGTCGTGATTGTCGCCGCCACCCGCACTGCCATCGGCAGCTTTGGCGGCCAGTTTGCCAACATCCCCGCCCATGAACTGGGGGCAACAGTCATCCGCGCCTTGCTGGAACAAACCGCTATTGATCCAGCAATTGTCGATGAAGTCATTCTGGGCCAGGTGCTCACCGCAGGCTGCGGACAGAACCCGGCTCGCCAGGCAGCCATCCATGGCGGTCTGCCCTTCAGTGTTCCCGCACTCAACCTCAACAAGGTCTGTGGCTCCGGCCTCAAGGCTCTGCATCTTGGCGCACAGGCCATCCGCTGCGGAGACGCCGACGTCATCATCGCCGGCGGTCAGGAATCCATGAGCCTTTCGCCCCATCTGATGCCAGGCTCACGAACCGGCCTGCGCATGGGCCACGGCAAACTTATTGATAGCATGATCCATGACGGTCTTTGGGATGCCTTCAACGATTACCACATGGGTATCACCGCCGAGAACCTGGTAAACAAGTACCAGATCAGCCGTGAAGAGCAGGATGCCTTTGCCGCCAGCTCGCAGCAAAAAGCAGTCGCAGCCCAGGAAGCAGGCCGCTTCGATACCGAAATCACCCCGGTAAGCGTGCCCCAGCGCAAGGGCGAGCCCGTACAGATAAATCGGGACGAGCAACCCCGTTCAAGCACCACCGCCGAATCCCTGGCCAGACTGCGTCCTGCCTTCCAAAAGGATGGCAGCGTCACCGCCGGGAACGCTTCAGGTCTGAACGACGGAGCCGCCGCCGTGCTGCTGATGAGCGCAACCAAGGCCAAGGAACTGGGTCTCCCGGTGCTGGCACGCATTGCCGCCTACGCCAACGCCGGCGTGGATCCAGCCATCATGGGTATCGGCCCGGTATCGGCCACCCAGCGTTGCCTGCAAAAAGCCGATTGGCAGATTGCCGATCTGGATCTGATTGAAGCCAACGAAGCCTTTGCCGCCCAGGCACTGGCGGTCGGACGCGAGCTCAAGTGGGATGCCGAAAAGGTCAACGTCAACGGTGGCGCAATCGCCCTGGGCCACCCGATCGGCGCCTCTGGCTGCCGAGTGCTGGTAACCCTGTTGCACGAGATGATGCGCCGTGACGCCAAGAAAGGATTGGCAACCCTCTGTATCGGCGGTGGCCAGGGCGTTGCGCTGGCACTCGAACGCGACTGAGGGGTTATTGCTGCAGATTAAGGCCTGTTGCGCTTCAAACGTGGTGGAAAAAGCCAGCAACAGGCCAGCACCAGGGCGCCAAAAAGACTGTAGGCCAGTATGAATACCCAGGGCGGCAAGTCGAAGTACAGTATTGTTTGCAGCCAGTATTCGATAAAGCCGCCAGCGTAGCTGCTGGCGCCGCCCTGACGACGCAGCCACATTTCCAGAGAGGTCAACGGGCAGACCACGCCCAACCAGGCCTCGGCGACCACCACGAGTATGGTGGCCAGATGCGCCAGCCGGAACCACAGGTTGTTCACCCAGCGCCAGCCACGCAGATTACCCACCACGACCAGCAGCAAACCCAGCACGACAAACAACACCAGCCCGACATGGAGCGCGAGCACCATATTGGCCAGCATCTGGTAGGGCAGTGAATCAGTAAGGCTCACCCTTCCCCCCCCCGGTTAACAATGCCCGCATACAGTCAATTCCAGATCCAAACAGAAACGGCCATTTGAGCGGCCAGAATGACGTTGCAATGCATAACCCCTCCAGATTTCGCAGTTATTGACTCCACCCATAAGCCTCATCACGAGGCGCGCTCCTAAGGAGCTACCTGGGAGGAAACGGCATCGCGCGCGGCAATGGAGCGCGCTGTATGTTCCTGCCTTGCCCTGTCGATGTTATAGAAGAAGTAGGCGCATACCGATGCAAAGCCGAACAGGCAGGCTGAAAGATTCAGCAATGCCAACCGCGTCACCTCTGCCAGGCTGACCTGACTGGGCTCAGCCTGAACCGGAAACGCAATCAGATCCAGACCCACACCGGCGACCAGATAGCCTACCGCGGCCGCCAGCTTTCCGGTAAAGGCGACAGCGCTGAACAGAAATCCCTCCTGACTGCGACCAGTACGGAATTGATGTTCCTGGGTTACGTCGGCCATCATTGATGCCCCTGAGATCATTGCCAGGCCAGCCGCTACTCCTGATGCAAACAGTACGCAAAATATCAGGGGTACAAAAAGTACGCTCCCCTGTTCCGGGAAAACCCCGGCCAGACGGGAGACCACTGCAATGTTGCCCGCTACCGGCCCAATCAGAGCCGCAGCGATGATCGTGCGTTTTTTATCGAAGCGTTTATGCAGCGGTGCCGCAAGCATGATCCCGACAGGCCAGCCAACCAGCACACCCACCGCCAGAAAGGCAATCGAGGAGCTCGACAGCTGCCAGAAGTAGACGTTGAGGTGCATGTTCAGGGTTTGCACGATACCGATTGATATCGCCACCAGCATGGTGCCCAGGAAAAGCGAACGAAATGAGGTATTGCTCCAGGCAGCAGCAATATCCTCGCGTACCGGTGTTCGTGCCAGACTCGTCGATGCCTGCGGCAAGGATGCAATGCGATCCCGTGTACCCCAGGCCGAGAACAGAATGGCCAGTGCCATGATGATCGAGCCCGCCAGCGCCACTTTGGGATAGCCCTGCGGATTCAGCATGCCATTTTCAAATTCGGCACTGTCCGGAAAAAATAGCGACAGCCCAGCGACCGCCACCAGGGCCGCGGCCAGCACCCCACAGACACCCCGCCAAGCCGCCACTGACGTGCGCTCCTGGTAGTCGCTGGTCAGCTCTGCGCCAAGCGCCAGATAAGGCACGTAGTAGAGCGTCATGGCGCCGCGTACAAGAATTGCAAATCCCGTCAGCCAGAAGAACAGACCCATCTGCGACAGGGATTCGGGGGGCATGAACAATGCGAACCAGGCGGCTGCAAGCGGCAGCGCTGCTACTACCATAAACGGGTGCCGCCGGCCATAACGTGAGCGCCAGTGGTCCGAGACGTAACCGGCCAGGGGATCGGTTACGGCATCGAAAACCAATGCGATCATAACGGCAACACCAGCAAGCGTGCCCGACAGGCCCAGTACCTGGGTGAAATAGAAAAACAGGAATATATCGAATCCTGTGCCCTTGATTGTCTCGGCAACCTGGCCGATACCATAGGCGAACTTCGTTCTGGCCGGCAGAACTGTGCGTTGGTGCATAGGTTTCTTCTTGTTATTGGATAGTGAGTGCCAAACCGCCCATTCGGGTGGTGCCCGCCTGTCAAACTTTGTGCTCAACTGCCCGTCGGTCGACCAGGATCATATAACAACATGGCCACATCAGAGCAACCAGCACACAGTATCGACTGCCGTTGGCTATTAGGGCTATATGCGCTGATACCTGTGTGCCTGCTGGCCATTTTTCTGGATATTGTGTTGCTCGACGGGCAGGCCATTCACCAGTATCTTCCTGACAGACCCGAGCAGTGGCCATTCTGGACAGTGATCTTCGGACTGCCGCACATCATCGCCAGTTTGCTGACCATGGCAGACCGCGAATACCTCAGTTTTTACCGGCGCACGCTGTTCTGGCCCCTGGTGATATTCGCGGGCATTACCAGCGCGGGCCATTTTGGGCCGCAGCCTATCAGTTATAATTTGTTGTTCGTGTTGTTGGCGTTTTACACCATCTACCATGTATTGGCTCAACAGCTCGGGCTGACCCTCATGATGATGGGCGTAGCACCGAGCCGGACCTTCCGATATTGGAAATGGACCTCGATTCTTGCCGGCTTTGCGATCTACATCAACGTGTATGGTCAGCATTACCTATCCAATATGGCCTTCAGCGTGGGCGGCCTCGTTGTGGACATCTACCAGTTGTTTACCTGGGTTGCGGCGCTGCTGTGTGCCGCGCAGCTCATCCTTGCCTGGCGACTGGCACCCACCTCGCGTCACCGCATCGGCGTCTGGTATCTGTGGAGCAATGTGGCGCTGATCCTGTCCGCACTGTTGATCAACCATATTGGTTATACACTTTTCGTCATTCTGATCCCGAGGGTTATTCACGACCTTACCGCTTACACGGTCTACATCACCCACGACCGCAATCGCAATCGGCAAGGGCCGGTCAACATCCTCTACCGGCTCACAGGGTTTGCCAGCGTGCCTCCCCTGTTGCTATTACCCACCCTCTCTATAGCCATAGCCTTTGTACTGACCAGCCATCAACACTATCCGGTTATCAGTATCGCTATCCTGACCGTGTCTTTTCTGCACTATTACTTCGAGGGTTTTATTTGGCGCGGGCCCAACCCTCACCGGCATTACGTCAACTTCATTCGCTGAGCCCCAGCTCGTAACTCGCACCAACGCCGCTATACTGAACGCTTCGCTGGCTGTGAGAAGATCGATGTCCGATACCCCCCGCTATTTCGACGACTGCGACGCACTGGTTGACGCCATTCTGGAGCGGCTGGGCACCCGCATCGTTCTCGGTCTACCCCTGGGCCTGGGCAAGGCCAACCACCTGATCAATGCACTTTACCGCCGCGCCTGCGCAGACCCGACTATATCCCTGAGCATTCTTACAGCACTGACACTGGAGAGGCCGCGAGCGGGAAGCGAACTGGAAAAACGTTTTCTGGAACCGGTGTCCGCCCGCCTTTTCGACGATTACCCGGCACTCGAATACGCCCAGGCCGTGCGCTCCGGCGAACTGCCGGACAATGTCAGCTTCAAGGACTTTTTCTTCCAATCCGGCCAGTGGTTGGGCGTACCCATGGCGCAGCAATACTATGCTTCGATCAACTATACGCACGCACTGGACGAGCTGATCAACTCCGGGGTCAACCTGATTCTGCAGCTCGTCACCCCCCAGAGCTCTGACCCCGAGCAAACCGGAAATCGTTTTAGCCTCAGCTCTAATCCGGATATCAGTGCGGACCTGCTCGACCTTCGCCGGACCGGTGATCTATCCATACTCAGCGTCGGACAGATCAACTCCTCACTCCCCTACATGGGAGGCGCTGCTGATCGGCCGGCCAGCGATTTCGATATGATCCTGCAGGCTCCCGAGAGTGAATTCGGGTTGTTCATGCCGCCCAATAAACCGGCGTCGCTCACCGATTACGCCATTGGGCTGGAGGTGGGCAACCTGATCGAAGATGGGGGCAGTTTGCAGATCGGCATCGGTTCCATCGGCGACGCCATTACCCATAGCCTGATACTGCGCCACTGCAATAGCGCGCTCTTCGGCGAGCTACTCGACCAGCTCGATCAGGATAGATCTGCTCATAGCAAAGAACGCAGACAGCCGTTCAACAAAGGTTTGTACGGCGTGACCGAGATGCTGGTAGAGGGTTTTCTCGAGCTGATTACCGCGGGCATCATGACCCGCGAGGTGGACGGCGCCGTAGTGCATGCCGGCTTTTTTGTAGGTAGCCCGACCTTTTATCAGCGGTTGATTTCCATGCCCGCCGAAACACGCAACAAGATTGCGATGATGCCTGTGTCCTTTACCAATGAGCTCTACGGCGACGAACAGGGAAAACGCAAGGCACGCACTGCAGCGCGATTCGTCAACAGTGCGATGATGGTGACGCTGAGTGGCGCAGTGGTATCTGATGGACTCGCGGATTATCAGGTTGTCAGCGGCGTGGGTGGCCAGTACAACTTCATCGCCCAGGCGTTTGCACTCGCGGACGCTCGTTCAATCATCACGCTGCCCAGTACGCGCACCCGTAAGGGCAAGCGGCAGTCGAATATTGTGTGGGAATACCCGCACACCACCATACCGCGTCATCTGCGCGACATTGTCGTCACCGAATATGGCGCGGCAGATCTGCGGGGCAAGACTGATGCACAGGTCATCGGTGCCCTGCTGGAAATAACCGACTCGGCGTTCCAACCACAACTGCTCCAACAGGCCCAGAAAGCCGGGAAGCTGCCTGCCGATTACCAAATCAAAGCCGCCTCTCGCAACAATACGCCAGAGCGAGTCGAGCAGGCATTGCGATTCGCCAAAAAGGCCGGTGACCTGCCCAGCTTTCCCTTGGGCAGCGGTCTTTCCGAACAAGAGGAGCATTTAGCCATAGCCTTGTCCAAGCTTTCACCACTGGCAGGCAACATTTCGGCTTTGCTGCCCCTGATTATCCGAGGCCTGAAGTGCAAGCCGGGGCCAATCGCACAAGCATGCCTTGAGCGTATGCGACTTGACCGCCCCTATGGCCTCAAAGAAAGAGTTTATCGAGCGCTTCTGCTGGGTACGCTGGAAGCTGACCAGACTTCGGTCGGTGGTTAAAACGGGCGGCGCGACCGCCTGAAGATCCGAGCATGTATCGAACCAATACGGTCGCGGCTGTACCTGCTAGCCATAACGCTGCAACGGCGTGGCACCCTGTCCAGCCAGCTCCGGATACTCGTCGTAGATTGCGAGCGGATCGGTATTGCTGCGAGCACCCAGAAACTCCGGACGAGGTCGCGGTGCAGCATAGGGCTCCTTCAGCGTGTTCTCCAGGCTGTTGTAAACGAAGAAAAGATTGGAACGCGGCCAAGGGGACATATTGCCGTTGGATGCATGAAGCACATTGGATTCGAACAACAGTAACGAACCTGCCGGACCCTTGGGTGACTGGATCCCACCACGATCAGCGAGCTGGGCCAGTACTTCCTGGCTTGGCACACCGGTTTTCTGGGATTTCAGTGAGTTCTGCCAGTTGTCATCCGCAGTTTCACCCACACAGGGAACAAAGTGATGGTGCGAGCCTGGAATAATCATCAGCGGCCCATTGAACTCGTTGTTATCGGTCAGCATCAATGACGCAGAAACCGCTCGCATGCGTGGCATACCGTCTTCAGCGTGCCAGGTCTCGAAATCGGAATGCCAGTCGAAGCCGCTACCCTGAAAACCGAACTTGTCGTTGATACGCGACTGGTGAATATAGACCTCGCTACCGAGCAACTGACGCACCATGCCCAACAGTCGCGGATCACGCGTTAGTCTGCTGAATTTTTCAGACAACTCGTGCATGCCGAATACCGAGCGAATGGCACCGCTGGCAGGATCAGATATGACCTGTTCGGATTTCATCAATTCCGGGTCAGCGGCCATATCCTTCAACTCCTGGAAGAAAGGCTGCATGCTTTCTTCGGAAAAGAAGCCTTCAAACCAGAGGAACCCATCGCGTTCATAACGCGACAAGGCAACCTCATCCAGGGGGCCGTGCCAGCGGTGCTGGTTACGTGAGTGCACTACCGGGTCACGACGGGGCACCATCGGCTGGGCTTCTTTCAGGCGGGAGGGGTATAAATCTAGTGGTTTGGTCATGCTGTTCACGCGGGTAACCTCCTAAGGTTATCTATCATTGTCATGGCACGGATCTGGGCCGGCCCTCTGGAGATTCCCTGCACATTCTGCATATCAGCTACATGGTGACAACATCTCGCTCTTTTACCCGTCAAGAAACTGGGTAGTCCTGTCATCCGCTTGAGCTGACCAGACTGCAGAAGCCAAGTACGTAAGAAGCTTCGCCGGCCAGAACGACATGGGTGTATTCAACTGAACCGTGCCGTACGGCATGCGACTGAAGAAACTGAAAAAAGTTTTTACCATTTTCCTTCCGTGATCTGCGCACCCGTTCTCCGTGCTCGCTCGAACCCTCTGGCATAGGCATATCAAAGACGTCGACCCTGCCCTCGCAAGGTCTTTGCTGCTCACCGACAAGACCACCGATAACCTGAGGGAACCGTTTCACGATTTTAATCGTCTATATTTAATACAAACGTGCAGTCCACATCAGATGAGCTGCACAGAACGGTGTGCAAGGCTGGCTTTCCAGGAAAGCACCCGTGAAGGTGAAAGGAGAACCCATGAGTACAATCATCGCAGGACGTTTCGAGACACAGGAGGCTGCCGAAAAGGTATCCGCTTCCTTGCAGGATACCGGCTTCGCGCCGGAACAGATTTCGCTTTTCTACGTCAACCCGCACGGCCAGCATGATATGTACCCCATAGGCGGAGACGAACCGGCCTCACCGGGAGCAGAAAAGTCCGGTCGGGGCGCCGTCCTGGGCGGAGGTGTAGGGGCAGCCGCAGGAGCAGCCATTGGCCTGGCTGCAGCGCCAGTGGTGGGTCCGGTTGGCGCAGTAGTGGGTGGCGGCATTGGTGCCTACACAGGATCACTTGTCGGCGCCATGAAAGAGACTGACAAGGAATCCGAAGTTGATGAAATGGCGGACGAGACTCCGCTCAAAGAGGAACAGCTGACTGAGCGCGAATCAGGCGTGCATGTTGCGGTCAAGGTAACGGCTGATAATCGCAGCGTGGCCATTAACGTCCTGCGCAAACATCAAGCTGCCGGGCTCGAAGAAGCCCAGGGCGAACTTACCGATGGCGAATGGGTTGATTTTGATCCCCGTGAGGCCGTCAAGTTGTTGCCAGAGGATCAGCCCTGAAAAACAGGGTTCGAGAGTAACTCGCGAAGACGAGTCAGAATGCGGGGGTAACCGTATAATGCTCGCATGAGACTCGATCGCCTTATCAGCAACTACCCACAATATAGCCACAGGTCAGCACGTCAGCTGATCGCATCCGGCCGTGTACAGGTTAACGGTCACATAGTGCGCGATACCCAGGCAACGGTGGATCGCTTCGCCGCAGTAAGCATCGACGAACAGCCTCTGCGCAACGGTTATGCATCCCTGTATCTGATGCTGCATAAGCCGGTGGGATACCTGAGCGCCACATCTGATCACACCCACCCAACTGTGCTTGATTTACTTGAGCCTGAGTTATGCGAGCAGGTACACATAGGCGGGCGTCTCGACCGTAGCAGCTCCGGTCTATTGTTGTTGACCAATGATGGGCTTTGGTCACGGCGTGTGACTGAGCCGCAAATCAAGACGCCCAAGGTTTATCATGTAAGGACCGCAGAACCCATTCGTGATGAAGACGCAGCACGCTTTGCAGAAGGTATTCACTTCGCTTTCGAAGGGCTGACAACCTCACCCGCCCAACTGCAAAGGCTGGACAGATGTGAAGCGCAGGTCACGATTTATGAGGGACGCTATCATCAGATCAAACGCATGTTCCACGCTGTAGGCAATCGCGTAACGGCATTACACAGAGTGAGCATGGGGTCCATTTTACTGGACCCCATTCTCGAGGCAGGGGAGTATCGCTCGCTGACTCAGGCTGAAGTAGCTTCGGTCTGAGCAGTGAAGATACCTGCATCATTGCCCGTGCGCATCTGCACAAAACTACTCATGTCCGTGGTTTGCATGGCTATCTTGATCAGCATGCGACTCGAGCTGGCATCAGTCGGGAAGCGACTTGAGCCCGCTCGCCACTGAATATCAACCGCACTGTTAGCGAGTGTCTGCGGTAGTTGCTGAAGGCGCTTGATCAGCGTACCGCTGGCGGACAACTGCTGTTGATCCAGCAGCAACATGAATCCGCCAGAGGCATAACGCGCGATAAAAACATTATTCCCAACAAGCTGCTTCAGTCCTCGGGCAAGACTGTGGAGCGACGTCTCACCCAATTGCTTTTCTATCGAGCGAAAGTTGGAGATGGACAGAAATACCAGGCCAAATGTTGCCTTGCCACCCTCACAGCGGATGATCAGGTCAAAGACCTCCTTATCAAAAGCTGCGCGGTTAGGCAGCCCGGTGGCCGTATCAAAGAAGGCCATTTGCTTCAGCTTCTCTTCCTGCTCGAGGGCTTGTTTCTGCTCCAGTTTACGCAGGCGCATATCCGCGATTGCAGACATCACCGCCAAGGCAATTAACACACTGATCGTCAGGGCCAGTGGTAGGCCTAACCATCCGCCCGACAATTGATTCCCCGGATGTGGCATGGCATCGGCGGGAAAGCGCACCGCCATCATACCGGTATAGTGCATGCCACAAATCGCCGCCCCCATAACCAACGAGGCACCACCCTGCAACTTCGTGGCATTGCGACCGGTTGCCCCTTTTAATGCGCGGCAGATGACCATCGCTGCTGCCGATGCTGCTATGGCAATCACAACCGACAATACCAACAGAAGCATGTCGTAAGTGGGCGCCGGCGTCAGGTTGATCGCAGCCATGCCTGCATAGTGCATTGTCGATATACCACCACCCATGACCAGGCTGCTGACAACCACATGCAGTACTCGAACGCTTTGCAGGCTGATGATGAACAGGGCGATAGCTGAAGCGAGGACCGCAGCCAGCCATGAAAGCACAGTGATACCCAGATCGTAGGTCATCTCCACAGGCGTGATGTGCGCGCGCATACCAACGAAATGCATGGTCCAGACACCGGTGCCCATCGTCAAAGCCCCCAGCGCCAACCAGAATCTACCTTTCGCGCGGCTGGACGAAGACAACTGAGAGCCAAAATGAAGCGCACTGTAGGACGCCAGAATGGCGACCAGGTAAGACAACAAAACAAGACCTGGATCGTAATGACCGTTCATGGGAAAAGCTCCTTGGTAGATGGGGGTTTGCGATTGGCCCATCCGAAATCGAACGCTTTTGTACCATAAGCCTGTACATATTTATTACTATGCTTACCTTTTGTATAACTATTTGACGTCAATAATCTTACTATTGAAATGCTTTTTGGCTCCGGATACAGCTGGAACAGCGCTCTGATAATTGCTCAAAACACTCAAATTAAAGGGCTTCAATGGATTTTCAAGCTGCCGCTTTATCCCTGAAAGGCCAATTTACAACCCCTGGAAACTTTACTACGCCCTAACAACTCCTTACATTTCCTGTACAGAAGCAAGTCGCCTCCGATAGCGTTCGGGGCTGCTGCCGGTCCAGCGTCGAAAGGCTCTGTTGAACGCACTTTGCTCCGAAAAGCCCAGCAGAAAGGCTATATCCGTGGCACTCAATGATGCATCGGCCAAATACTCGCTGGCCAACTGCTCACGGGTCTGGTCGAGCAATTGCCGCCAGCAGATTTCCCTTTCAGCCAGGCGACGCTGCAAGCTGCGAACAGACAGATGCAACTGAACGGCGATGCGCGCCAGGGTTACCCGCCCCTCTGGCAGGCAGCGAATCAGTGCCTGTTGTACCGCACGGTCTATCTCACCCGTATCTGGTGCTGCGCGCAGCAAGGCCTGAGCCTGACCATCCAGCAAAGCGCGTAGATCAGGGTCGCTGCCGGGCAGGGGCCTAGCGAGACTTTCAAGGGGTAAAACAACCGCCGTTTCAGCCGCTGAAAAGTGCACCTCACAGGCGAAAAACGCATCGTAAGCCTGCCGTTCCTGCGGTTGATCAGGCGGCGCAAAGGCAAAGCTGACAGATTCAAGAACAAAGAGGTTACCCAGCAAGCGACGTTGAAAGGCTACCAAGGCTGCAATGGCAACCGTATCGGCGAGTTTTCCCGTGGAAGCTGAGGCCGGCCAGCACAAGCGAACATTTGAGCTTTCTACCTCAACGCTTGCCAGATCGGCACCGTAGAACAGACGCTCATAGCGGCTATAGGCTTGCATGGCCTCGCCCAGAGTAGAACTAGACAGAATCAAATAGCCCAGCACCCCAAGATGACGCGGCTCGACCAGGGCACCTACAGCCAATGCCGGCGCTGTAAGCTCGGGCCGCATTTGCAATGCCTGCTCGAGTAACTCTGTCCAAAGAGTTATAGGCACTGTATCCGCCGGCCGCCGACTGCCGAGCAGCGCCCGCACGCCCGGCGCGGGTAGTCGCTGATGATCCAGCCAGTCCGCCAGCAGTTGGACCCAGGCCCCGGTAACGCGCAACGGAGTCATGATCAATTTGCATCCTGTTTGGCGTACTGAGTCAAAATCATGGCATAAAAAGTCAATTTTTACAGCCGCAGGCGTAGCAGACTACAAGTCAACTCTCACTCTCAGATGGATACCCCCATGAACTGGGCTTCCGCCTTCAACAGCGTGTATCTCGATAGTGGTCTGGCTAGTCTGATCAATATCATGCCGAACTGGCTGGCCATGGATGAGCGTCAGTTGGTCTTCATGCTGGCAACACCGGTCTTCATCGGCGTATTTGCCTGGGAATATTTCAAGATCCGCCATGACCCTAGACTGGTGGATGGCAAGGAATCGGTGCGCAACTTCATGCTCGGCGCGGGCTATCAGACCACCGAACTGCTGTTCGCCGGACTGATCGCCTTCCCCGTCTATGCGCTGGCCTATCACCATCGGCTCTGGGACATCTCCCTGACGCCCCTGACCGCTTTGCTGCTCTGGGTGCTGACCGACTTCTGCTTTTACTGGATGCACCGCTCATCCCACAGGGTGCGATGGTTATGGGCAGCGCATGTGACGCACCACTCCTCCGAACGCATGAACTTCTCCACCGCGATGCGCCAGAATGCCACCAACATCTTCAACGGCGGCTGGCTGTTCTACGTACCCCTGGCGATGCTGGGGTTCAATCCGGTCTGGATCGGGGTGTGTTACGCCCTGTCGCTGGTCTACCAATTTTTTATTCACACTACTCTGGTCGGCCGACTGCATCCGGCCGTCGAATACCTGTTCAACACGCCCAACCATCATCGGGTTCACCACGGACGCAACCCTGCTTATATCGATACCAACTACGCTGGTGTGTTTATCATCTTCGACCGGCTGTTCGGCACCTTCGCCATAGAGCGAGCGGACCAGCCGATTGAATACGGCATCACCCGACCCATTGGCGGTAACGGGCTGTTGATGAGCTGGCTGCATGAGTACCGGGATATGTTCCGGGACATGGCCCGCAGCGGTCCCCTGATCCAGCGGCTGAAGCACCTTTGGATGCCCCCAGATTGGGAGCGTGACGGGAGTACCGATAAGCCCGCATCGGCCAAACAAGAGCCATCTTCGCCTACAAGACAGTCACATCCGGACTGAATCTGCCCCACTCGCTATCAGCTGCGGGGAATCGCGTAGGTTCCCGTGGCATGGGCGACCGGCTCATCGGAGCCATCTGAGTAGAGTGAAACCTCGCCGATCGCCAAGGTCCTGCCTACCTTGAGCAAGGTACATACACCCAGGATATCCCTCCCCGCAGCAGGCTTGCGCAGGAAATTGATGTTCAAATTAGTGGTCACAGCCAGCGGAACGATGCCGATGCTGCCGAGGATTGCGGCATAGAGGGCGACGTCGGCAGTCGCCATCATCACTGGCCCGGCGACTGTCCCGCCGGGTCGGAGTTCAGCAACACCCACGCTGTGTCTAACCGTGGCTGAACCATCACCCAGCGCTTCAACCGATACTTTCGCCTGGGGGAATTCACTGCGGAAAAATGCATTGAGCTCTTCGGTAGTCGGCTTGCTGGTCATGCGTTACTCCGTCCTTGATCCCGGACGACAGCATGCACAGAGTCCGCCGCACGCGCCAGGTCTGGCCACCCTACTGGCAGATCAAGCCGTCAGGCTGGCTGCTATAGCGCAACAATGATTCGCTTTAGCCGGGTCACCTTTGCGCGCAATCGACTCGTGAGGCGCTGGGCACCTTGGCCAAGGCTTCGAAACCCAATGCGCGCGCCTGCTGCAGATGCTCCGGGGCGATCTGGAACATACCGATACTGCCGTCCGGCGAGCCACACATTGCCGTGTAGATGTTGCCATCCGTACCGCAGCTGGCATCCGAGAAGGGGATCTCGACGTCAATCAGTAACTGGCGCATCTCTTCAAGACTCAAGCCATCGTCCTGGCATTGGGTCGAACCCGAATCCAGGTATATCCCGACCTCTCCGTCTAGGCTTGTGAGTCCCGCTTGGGTGCAACCTGCAACTCCCAGCAAAACGACTGCAAGAAGGCTACGCGTGTACATATTTCCATCCTCAGAAGGGAGCACGCGTAGATACGCGCACAGTTAATTTGTAACACATGCCAGCGTTATTTGCCGCGAGGTTCCCTTAAGCTATCAGCTCAACGGCGCCGATCCGATTTCCTTTCAGGCGCCTTCAACCAGAGGGACCGATACCATGTTCGGCTTGTTCAAATCAGACCCGGCAAAAAAATTGCGCAAGGAATACAACGCAAAACTGGAGGCAGCGATGACAGCCCAGCGCAATGGCGATATCCGTACGTACTCAACGCTGACCCAGGAAGCGGATGCCCTGTGGCGCCAGCTTGAGCCACTGGAAAAAGCAGGACGCTGATGTTACTTAAATGCTATTGACCTTTACCCAGGACAGTTCCCATTCAGCTGCTGCCACTGGGCCAGCTTGATTTGCCGAGGAATGGACGCATTGGCCGGGCTGGTCGACGGTAACCTGACCTGCGGTATCTCTGCCCAAAACGCGGTGAGAGCAGGCACTACATGGCGCTGGAACACAGACTGCGCCTTTGCGCCGTTGAAATAGATCCGCTCAATGCCAGGATGCGCCAGGAAGAATTCGGCAAAATCATTGGCTACGATCGAGGACTCGACAATGTCCGAATCAAGGCTGCTGGTGCGCGTGCACATCTTCAGTACATCCCACACTGCTACGCCCCTGCTCCTGAGTGCCAAACAGCGCTCCTCGTATGAAAGGCTAGCTGACACCCCCAGAACCGCCTCTATTATTGGCCAGAAACGATTTTGTGGGTGCGCGTAGTACTGGCTCGCGGCCAGTGACGCCTTGCCCGGCATGGAGCCCAATATCAAGCGGGTTGCACGCGAATCAGCTATCGGAGCGAAACTGTGTACCAGCGTCATCGCTCCAGAAACCTCAGGCTCAAACACGTGACTCGGGGTAACTCGACACCGATAAACAGAAGGCGGATAGCAGATGCCCCGCAGACTGGGACATTGTTGGTCATACAATTCTCCAGATTGTCCTGAGTCCCACGTCAGCGCCCGAAAAGCTCTTGCGGACAGCATGTATGCAGGTGTGAGAGATACAGGCGCACGCCATTGCAGACCGTCAGCTACTAGGCTGGAACATAGGATAGCGTGTAGTCTGACCAGCAATAGATCAAGTCATAACAGGAGTAGTTGATGAAAACCCTGCACATAGACATCGTTTCCGACATCGCATGCCCGTGGTGCGCGATCGGTTACGCCCGGCTGGAGCAGGCGATGAATAGCATGGAGGGCGAGCTGGCATTTGAGGTGGAGTGGCACGCCTTCGAGCTTAATCCGGACAAGGCCTCCGATGGCGAGCCCATCCTGCAGGCTCTGAGCCGCAAGTACGGTCGCAGCATAGAAGAAATGGAAGCCGCCCAACGCAACATGATGGAAATAGCCCAGGGCCTGGAGCTCAACTTCAGCAAGATGCAGGAAAGATATACCCACAACACTTTCGATGCCCACCGCCTTGTGAAGTGGGCTGGAGAACAGAATCGCCAGACGGACATGAAAATGGCCTTGTTTGACGCCTATTTTGGCCATGCCGCGAACATCTCCGATACCCAGGTACTCATAGGTTGCGCAGAGTCCATAGGCCTGAATGGTGCAGAGGCTAAAGCCGTGCTTGATTCTGATGCGTTTGATGGGGCCGTGCGGGCCGATGAGGCGCTTTACCAACAGTCTGGTGTATCAGCCGTGCCTGCCTTCATCATCAACAAGCGACACTTGATTTCTGGAGCACAGGAGCCTGAAACGTTGGTGAACGCCTTTCGAGAGGTTGCCAGTCGAGGGGCAGACGCCTGACGAAACCTGCCCAGGAGAATCGCTCAGGGAACACGTGAATACATTGACGGGTAACACTGAAACTCAGTTCAGATGATCGCTGATCAACATCCCGTGGAGCACATAGCAAACACGTGCATTGCGCTGGAGTGTCAAGGGATTGCGCTGCGCTATGACCCAGCCATCGTCGAGCAGATCATCGATGTGACTGCGCAATTCGTTCAATTTGCGCTGCTGGCGGTCAAGCAACTCGACTACTTCAATCCCATCCACGGGCGCGGGCACATGCAGCTCAATGCCTGTCAGGGTTTCTAGACCCGGTATATTGGTTTCCGAGCCAGCTGGCACGTGGGCTGCAACGGATTGATTGCGCATCTGCTTTGACCTCATTGGGTGAACTCTACCCGCATCCTGCGAAAATCAACTGGCCAGTCTTCTTGATAACCAAGCTGCCTTATAGAAGGCTACACTTGGAGTAAGGTTTCATCAATTCGCACAGCAACAATCCGGACGAACCGAGTCTTTTTCCTGACCAGCAGTATCTATACTCAAACCGTCTAAAACAGCGCCTGCGCAAGTTATGAGTCATTATGCCAAGAATATTCGCTTACACTTTATCGGCCGCGATCATCCTTGCAGGCCTATTCGTTTTTACTATGCCGAACTCGCCCGTCGCGCAAACGGCGTCAGATGCTACGGAGCAGCAAGCAACGCCAATGCCGGGGCGTAAAACGGTCCCTCTACAGATACCCGTATCCGGCATCGCTGTCGGGGACCTGCGGGACAGTTATCTCGATCCGCGCGGAGGCGACCGGCTGCACGAGGCCATCGATATAATGGCACCTACAGGCACTTCAGTGGTTGCAGTCGACGACGGCACCATTATCAAGCTGTTCAACAGTGTGCCGGGAGGGCTGACCATCTACCAGTTCGATGCAGCCGGTGAACTGGCCTACTATTATGCTCATCTGGATCGGTACGCAGCTAACCTGAGTGAGGGGCAATTGATCAAGCGTGGCGATCTGATTGGTTATGTCGGTACCACGGGCAACGCCGATGCCAGCACTCCACACCTGCATTTTGCGACTTTCCAGCTGGGCCCTGAAAAGCAATGGTGGACAGGAACGCCAGTCAACCCTTTTCCGCTGTTCAAACCCCACGACCTGACACCGTAGCAGTCATGCAGACAAGGAGAATCAGATGGAGCAATTCACGGAACTGAACGACAAGCTCATGGAGTTTATTCGTGCTCAACATCTTTTTTTTGTTGGTACGGCCGGCGCCGAGGGGTTCGTTAATGTCTCGCCAAAAGGAATGGACAGCCTGCGGATTATCAGTCCGTCTGAAATTGCCTGGTTGAATCTGACTGGAAGCGGTAACGAGTCAGCCGCCCACGTCCTGGAAAACCGCAGGATGACCATCATGTTCTGCTCTTTCGACAAACAACCGCTGATACTGCGACTTTATGGTGAAGCCGAGGTCATCCACCCGCGAGACTCGGAGTGGGAGTCGCTGTCAGGACTGTTTCCACCCCACCCTGGCGCCCGACAGGTGTTTCGACTGCAGATTTCGTTGATAACCACCTCATGTGGTTATGCGGTACCCCTTTACCAATTCCAGGATGAACGCACCACTTTGAACAAGTGGGCGCAGAAGCACGGCGAGCAAGGGATAGAGCAGTACTGGCGTGAAAAAAATCAGCTCAGTCTGGATGGCAAAAGCACCGACATTCTTGCCGAGCAAAGCACTTTGTAAGCATTTAGGCCTGCTAAAATTTTGTCCTATTGCCCCAGTTCGTCCATCATAGAGTATGAAACAAGCGCATCAGACCGTGATACACCCGCACTATAACCAGCATCAATTTGCCCGGCCAGGCTGAATTTTCGCCGCAGAGGGCTTTCACAACAGGAACGAGGCCAGGATTCGCCCGCGTACAAAGTTGCCTCACGCACTTATTCGAGGGCACCACCTCGTTCCCGCTGAAATGATTTCAACCGATGGAGACGACATAGTGAACAATGCCGAATTGCAAGCGCTCAAAGAACGTTACGTGGCAGCAGGCGCTGCCAGCCCGAACGAACAGTTTGCAGCCCACGCAACCAATGCCGAAATATGGGATGCAGATGGCAAGCGCATGATCGATTTTGCCGGAGGCATTGGCGTTCTGAACGTAGGTCACCGCCACCCCAAGGTCGTTGCCGCAGTAAAAGCACAACTTGATTTGCTGATGCATACCTGCCAAACCGTTATGCCCTATGAGGGCTACGTCAAGGTGGCTCAGAAGCTCAGTGAGATCAGCCCAGTCCGTGGACACGGTAAAGTCATGCTGGCCAACTCAGGGGCCGAGGCTCTGGAAAACGCAGTCAAGATTGCCCGCGCCGCCACTGGCCGTACCAACATTATCTGCTTTGATGGTGGATACCACGGCCGTACCTTCATGACCATGGCGATGAACGGCAAGGTAAAGCCCTACCAGGGTGACTTCGGTCCCATGCCTGGCACCGTTTTCCGGGCCCCCTATCCGGTTGCCTACCACGGCGTCAGCGAAGAAGAAGCGCTGCGCGGTCTGCGCATGACATTGCGCACAGACAGCGACCCGGAAAGCACTGCCGCAATCTTCATTGAGCCGGTACTGGGCGAAGGTGGCTTCTACGCAGCCTCTCCCAAATTTCTCAAGGCGATTCGCGAGATCTGCGATGAGCACGGCATCCTGATGATCGTCGATGAAGTACAAAGCGGTTTCGGCCGGACGGGCAAGATGTTCGCCATCGAACACAGTGGCGTCGAGCCGGACATGATGACCATGGCCAAGAGCATGGCCGACGGCATGCCGATCTCGGCAGTTGTCGGTACAGACAAACTCATGGACAGCTCCGGACCTAATTCGCTGGGCGGTACCTACACTGGTAGTCCGGTATCCTGCGCCGCGGTGATGGCCGTCATGGAGATCTTTGAAAGCGAAGACATCCTTGGCAAGGCAAATAGACTGGGCGACAAGCTGGCCACGCGATTCGCCAAGTGGCAAGACAAGTTCGAGTTTGTCGATAACTCGCGCAACCTTGGTGCCATGGCTGCATTCGAACTTGTGACCGATAAGGCCAGCCGTACACCACGGGCCGATCTGGCAGCTGCAATCACGGCCAAGGCCAAAGAGAACGGACTGATATTGCTCGCGTGCGGCATGCACGCGAACTCGATTCGCTTCCTGATGCCGGTCACCATCGAGGATGAGGTGCTTGAGGAGGGTCTGGATATCATCGAGAAAATTCTCGGCGAACTAACCCCTTGATGTAACGGCAGTGCCAAAAAAACCGCGGCCATTGCCGCGGTTTTTTATAACTCCACGCTTTGCATTTATCGCCTATCAGGTACCGCAGAATGTCGCACGTACCACCTGTTCAGGCGTGGGTGGCATCGCGTAGCGCGCATCCTGAGCGTGATAGTCAAACGGGCTGGCCAAACGATCGATCAACGCATGAAAAGGCTGTAGATCACCCTCGTCTTCGGCTGCACGAATAACCTCCTCGACCAGATGATTACGTGCGATGTAAGCGGGATTCAGCGCCAGCATCTGCTTTTGACGCTCTGCAGATGACGCAGGTTGTTGCTCCAGAGCCCGTTGCCATTTCTCCTGCCATGGCGCAAAGGACGCCGGTAAATCAAAGATATCTGCAACGCTATCACCCTCGATCGGTCCCTGGGGACCAGCCAATTCTGATAGCCGACGGAACGTCAATGTGTAGTCGGTACCGGACTCTTTCATCAACTCAAGTAGCTCTTCGATCAGTGCGGTGTTGCTTTCGTCGCTGGCAGCCATGCCCAGTTTCCTGGCCATAAGATCATAGTAGGTAGCCTGATAAAGCCCCACGTAGTCATCGATAGCCTGCTGAGCAGCCTGCACAGCGAGATCTTCATCCTTGTCGAGCAACGGTAACAGTGCACGGGCCAACCACGCGAGATTCCACTGCCCTATTCCTGGCTGGTTGATATAGGCATAGCGCCCTCCCCGGTCAATCGAACTGAAGACCGTTTCCGGGTGATAGGCATCCATGAAGGCACACGGGCCATAATCAATGGTTTCTCCGGAAATCAACATATTGTCGGTATTCATCACCCCGTGAATGAACCCCAGTTGTTGCCATTGGGCGATAAGCGTTGCCTGCCTGCCAATAACCGCCTGCAATAAAGCTACATAGGGCCGTTCAGACTCTCCAGCCTCCGGGTAATGCCGATTGATTACGTAATCGGCCAGCGTCTGCACTGCCTCGATATCGTCCATACCGGCAAAATACTGAAAAGTGCCAATACGAATGTGACTGGAGCATATGCGGGTTAGAATCCCCCCCGGCTGCGGGCGGTCACGCATGACCTGCTCACCGGTTGTCACGGCAGCGAGACTGCGCGAGGTCGGCACCTCCAGCGCAGCCATGGCCTCGCTCACGATGTATTCGCGCAGAACCGGTCCGAGAGGTGCCCGTCCATCACCCCCGCGCGCAAAGGGTGTTCGCCCTGCTCCCTTGAGCTGCATGTCATAGCGCTGCCCATCGACCCCCACCACTTCTCCCAGAAGCACCGCCCGGCCGTCCCCCAGGCGTGGATTCCAGTTTCCAAACTGGTGGCCCGCGTAGGCAGTAGCAATCGGCATGGAGCCGGGCGCGATCTCATTGCCTGCCAGCACCTGCAAACCCTCTGGAGAGGTAAGCCAGTCGGCGGAAATTCCCAATTGTGTAGCCAGCGCGCGATTGATGCGGATGAGCTCTGGCGCTTGCACCGGTGTCGGTTTCTGTCTGGCGTAGAAGCGTTCCGGCAATGCCGTGTAGCTGTTGTCGAAACGGGGGCTGTCGAGCTGAGTCATTGGTTGCTCCGATGACGATATGAACCGACAGGATACGCGAATGTGATGGCAGTGAATAAATCCGCTGGCTGGTTCCGGCTGATCGTGAAGACAAGGATCGGCAGTGACAAGCCGAGTCGCAAAATCCCGATTAACTTTCTATGCTCTGGGCAGCCACTTTATTCACTACAACTTGCCAGCTGGAGATACCTACCGACATGCAGCCATTCAGAGCCGGCGGCGCTGGCCTCAAAACTCGGCTTTTTCAGGTCATTTTCGAGTCCGACACGCCGCTGGGGAAGGGTTTCGATATTGGTCTGGCCGTGCTGATCCTGATGAGCGTCGGCGTGGTACTGCTCGATAGCGTCGAGGCGTATCATCGGCGGTTCGGTGATATTTTCTATTACGCAGAATGGGCTGTCACCGCGGTGTTCACTCTCGAAATAGCACTGCGGATCTATTGCCTGGACAAGCCCCGGCTGTACCTGAAGAGCTTCTACGGAGTGATCGATGTACTGGCTGTAATACCCACCTGGCTAGCCCTGGTCATTCCCGGCGCACAGACTCTGGTGGTGATTCGATTGCTTCGTACACTGCGTTTGTTCCGCGTGCTGGAAATGATGACCCTGGTAGGCGAGGGAAAGCTGCTGGTCGATGCACTCAAGCGCAGCCGCGGTCAGATTATCCTGTTCGTGTTTTCCGTGATGATGCTGGTCACCATATTCTCCTCGTTGCTGTTTCTGATCGAGCCCGCCGAGGCAGGCTTCACCAGCATACCCACCGCAATTTACTGGGGCATAGTGACCCTGACCACAGTCGGCTACGGTGATATCGCACCGGTGACCCCGCTGGGCCAATTCATTTCCATCATGATCATGCTGACCGGTTACTCCATCATTGCCCTGCCCGTTGGCGTGTTCTCGGTCGAAGTGATAAATACACTGCGCAATGAGCGCTACTCGGATGAAGCCTGCCCTGGATGCGGCAAACATCAGCATGAAAAAAATGCCCGCTACTGCAAATTCTGCGGGACCTGGCTTGATGAGGAGACCGCTGAACCCAGAGCCTAGAGAATCTCCCGGGCCACATCCATAATCCGGCCATCAACGGTGCGCTGTAGTTTTTCCTCTATCTCGCTGCAAAGCGACTCCACCTTTTGCACAGTGGTTGCAGCCACCACAAAGGACCATTCACTGGCCTCGTGACGATCAAGCTCGCCGTTCTCACATACCGCGATTGATGGCGTTCGACCAAAGCGTTCGTGCAACCCGCCCATGCGTTGACGTTTTTCCTTGAGCGAAACGCAGCCCGGCAGAGAAAACCGAATAGTCAGAATACCTATGTGCATGTCAGCTCCCGTCAGACAACAAACCAATTCAACCCGGCCAACGTGCGGGCACAACAAAGCAACGCTCTGCTTCCTTCCAAAGACCTGCCGCTGCGTCCCAGGACATTCTGGCAAACAACCTCGGAGTCTGGGTTACAGCGACCTGCTCGAGGGCTGCCTGCGCCTGCGCCGGATCAGGCTCACCATCCTGTATCCAGGGGCCCAGCCAATGGGGTTTTCGCAGATGAACCCAACACGAGACATCTGTATTACCCAGTGCATCCAGATACATCCAGCTACCCCGCGGGTGGTCGCTCGGCACATGCTTGGGCGGTGGGACGGCTGTGGCGCAGGCATTTCCCGTCGGATAGAACAGGTAGCCCGGCATGAACACCCGCGACCTCAGAGGCCGCTCTATGCCCAGTTCGTATAACGCCGCAACGCTCTCGGGTAAAAGTGAGCGCTGGCTCTGATGATCGAGCATACGCGCCGTTTTCAGATCCAGCCGATCAACCGCATTGGGGCCGTACCAGAGAACCGGCGTTGAGCCGACGGTGTGGCCAAGATAGAACTTGATGGCGATCTCGTGATGTTCGATTGCGCCTGTGACTGGATTGCGCACTACAAAATCCAGCTCCCCGAGGGTTCTTTGCTGACTACGCACGGGCAGATTACGCACCAGCACCTCCCAACCCAGAATATCCGTCAGCAGACACTCGTAGAGGCGCTCAAAATAGTAACCAAGACGTGGATGAGCAGGTTCGGTAACCGCTGCCGGTGCTGTGCCCGGCATTGCCTCCCAGCGCAACAACCTCTCAATTGTGCCGCACGGCAACTGCCCACGCAGATCGAAGGCCAGGGAGCTATCGGTCAGCTGCGCAGTCCCGCACATCCACGCAAGATGACGGAGCGCCGGAAGGCGAAAGCGTGTCGGATCGATGGTGGAAAAAATATCTGTGGTCATCCACGTAGACTACCGCAAAATCAGGCAGATACCCCATCTGCAACCGCTCAAGTAGACTGTCCCATCACTCCCGACATCACGCGACACTGGAACCCGACCCATGGCCAGATGGCTTGTCAAAACGGAACCTGAGGAATGCGGCATCGACGACTTTGCCCGTGATCCCGAAACACCCATCCCGTGGGACGGCGTGCGTAATTATCAGGCTCGCAACTTTCTGCTGGAGATGGCTGTAGGTGATGAGGTGTTTATCTATCACTCCAGCTGCAAGCACATCGGCGTGGCCGGTATAGTGAAAGTCGCTCGCGCCGCTTACCCGGACCCCGCCCAGTTCGATCCAGGCTCACCCTATCACGATGTGAAAAGTTCCGAGGAAAAGCCCCGCTGGAAGGCAGTGGATATGATATTCCAGCGCAAGCTCAATAGCCTGATACCGTTGGATGAGCTCAAAGGCACTGCCGGCCTCGAGGACCTGGCACTGGTCAAACGGGGCAGTCGTCTGTCAGTGATGCCGGTAAGCGACGCGCATTGGCAAATCATCTTGCAGCAGGAAAAAAACAGCCTGAGATAGATGCCCTTGCTGCCAGAGAACGCTATTTTTTCTTGCTGGGTTTTCCTACGCCACGCTGACGGGGCGGCTTGGGCAGATTTTTCTGTTCCTTGCGATCAGCCCGATCCGAATTGCGTGAACCTTCCTTGAAACGCTTCTTGCGCTCGGCGTTCTCGGCTTCCTTCTTTGCCTTGGCTTCGGCTATGGCCTGCTTCTCCAGTTCAACCATTGCGGGCGTTTCGAGGGTTATCCGGCCCAACTTGCCAGACCGCAGCTCGTTGATCAGCACCTCGCAAATCTTGTGGAGATTAATCCTGCCCCCGGTTTGCAATGCCCCGCGCCTGGCGCCGGCCATTTCAAGAAATTCCAACTCACTGGTCGGCAGTCGCTCCAGTTGAAAGTGCCCCATGATCAGCTCGGGGTAGGCCTTGATCAGATACTCAGCCAGGAAAAAACTGACGTCGTCGTACTCCATCGCCGTGTTCTTGATCGCGCCTGTGGCCGCCAGGCGGTAACTGCTGTCAGGATTCTCGATCTTCGGCCAGAGGATGCCCGGCGTATCCAGAAGGGTGACACCACTGCCCAGATTGATGCGCTGTTGGTCCTTGGTGACCGCCGGCTCATTACCGGTCTTGGCCACCATGCGGCCAGCCAGTGTATTGATAATGGTCGACTTGCCCACGTTGGGAATACCGACAATCATCGCGTTGATGTTTTTAGCTCCGGCATCCTTTTCAGGCAGCATCTTGCGGCACAGGTCAACCAGCAGCCTGATCCTGCCTGGTTGTTCTGTTGTGGTGGCAAAGGTTTTCACTCCCCGCTCACGTTCCAGATACTCCTGCCACTGGGCGGTCAGCTCCGGATCGGCCAGATCGGTCTTGCTCAGCACCTTGATGCAGGGCTTTTCACCCCTTAGCTGGGCAATGGCCGGATTTTCACTGGAATAGGGAATGCGCGCGTCCAGCACTTCGATCAGCAGGTCTACCTGGGGCAGAACCTCCTTGATGGCCTTTTGCGCCTTGTGCATGTGTCCGGGGTACCACTGAATTGCCATTGTGCAACGCCTTGAGACTGACTGATGCGACATCTTATCAGGTCGCCACCTCTGCTACCGGTTTCCGGCCATTACAATGGGAGGCATCTGGACAGGAGCAATGTGAGTCAAACACGGTATTGACACACATACCCGTCAGCGAACAGAAGGTCCTTCAAGAGTCAAAGGCAGCATCCGACTCATAATAATCATCACTGAGTCGTCTCTTATCCACCCAAAACAGGAAGATAAACGCGAAGGCGGCCGGGTAAAACGCCAACGACCACCTCCCGGCTTTTATGCCAGAAGGCCGACAGCAGCAACAGCATGGAGCCGATAAAGACCCCCGATACGGCCAGACTGATGCTGACCATGCCATAGGCCTCAAGCAACTCACTGAAGGCATAGAGCACGTAAACCAAAGCAGAGACCATGAGCGCACGCCGGTCCACCGCAATGGAAACGAGACCCAAAAGCAGATACAAAATAGCCACCAGCGCGATACTCAACACACTGTTTTCACCGCCAAGGATACCCAGAGCGGAGAAGATAGGATGCACGATAAGGGGCGCCGCCAACAGGTGAAGCCAGAAGGCAACATCGGACTTGCGTGAGGTACGCGTGGGGTCCTGGGCATCCCAGCACATGGCCAGTAGAAAGGTAGCCACGCCACAGACAAACAGCAGTGGGTTCAGAATGGAAGTACCGAAGGCTTCGAATTCCCAGAAGGCCAACACGCTTGAAATGACACCGGCTATAAGACTCGCAGTGCCTGCCGCAACCGTTATCGGCACCTTGAATTTGAGCCAGTGAACCCAGGCTGCGAGGGTGCCGACTGCAAATGCACCCAACAAGGGTATTTGCGGCACCATATGCTCCGGTAATACCGCGGCCAGGAGAACGGAGCTCAGCGCGGTGACGCTACTGACAAAGGCTATCAGAAACAGGATGGCGGGCAGAGCCAGACGCCTGTGGCTAATGAAGAATATCGACAGCAACCAGGACAGTACGGCCAGCATTGCAAAGGCAGCGCTTGGGTGAAGGCCACCAACCACCCAGGCCGCTGAAATCATCAAAATCAGGGCCGCGATAGTCACAAATATATCGTTGAAGCCTGAAATCAGGCGGAAATTTTCCTCATCTACTGCCCGAGGCGAAGCTTTCCCGGCGATATGCTGTTTGAAACGGGTCACCGACTCCGCGTCGAAAATACCTTGGCCAATAGCAGTGTCAAGATCGTCGTCCGTGTACATGATTTGTCCTTTGCGTGGGAGGCTGAGCCAAATAGCTAATCAGTTAAGAGTTATCGGGCTTACGGGTCAACCGGTTGCAGAAGCCTGGGTCAGACGGACGCGATACTCACCCGGTGTCATGCTGGTCCAACTCCGAAAGGCGCGAATAAACGAGCTTTGCTCAGAATATCCAAGCAGCAGCGCCACATCCGTTTGCGCCAGCGCGGGGTCTGCTAAATACTGCCGTGCAAGGGTATGGCGGGTATGCGCCAGCAAACCTCGGTAGCTATAACCCGCACTGCTCAGCTGCCGATAAAAAGTTCGGAGTGAGCAGCCTAATGCCAGGGCAACGGCGTCAGCGCTGACGTCGCCATTTTTTATCGACTCGACAATCTGTTCCTGAACCTGGCTAAAGAATGCCCCCGCCTGCCCGCCTTCGATGCGAGGCTGCTGTCTGAGCAATGCCTGAGCCTGCTGCTCGAGCAAACGAAGTAAATACGGATCTTTGCTGGAAATCGGCAACGCCAGGAGGTGGGCCGGGAGGGCCAGCTCGATCGCGTTGCAGTCAAAGTCGACCGGGCACCCTAAAAGCACCGGGTATACACCGGAGTCGACAGGCCTGGGAAAAGGCAAACCGGCACGCAGCGGCGCGATCGGGCGGCCAATCAATGCCTGGCAAAGGCTGACAAATACCGCAAGGCTGAATTCGCTGGCCAGCGGCGTGTTTGCCACTGCCTGCGTCCAGCGCATAAACAGCACACCGTCCTTGAGCCAGGCGCGGGAGGTGAGTCCGGCCTGTAAAAGTCCCTGATAGCGGTGGTATCTAGCCAGTGCCTGTCCCAGCGTACCGCAGGACGACACCATATAACCCACCACACCAAACTGGCTGGGCTGGGCCGACAGCCCAAGGCGCACACCCAGAGCGTTCACCGGGTCCAGTTGCCAAACTGCATCCAGCAACTCGCAGAACTGCCACGCGGACACGCTGGGTGACTCCAGCTGCGCATTCAGCTCACCCATCAGGCCCGCCGCAGGCAAATCACGCTCGCGCACGTACGTTTGCAGCGTCTCGATAAAGCCTGAGGGTATGTAGTCGTTTTTACTCATGATTGGCACTATCGGGATACTGGCACAAAATGTCAATCAGGCGCTTGCTGCCAATACGGATCTGCAAGTCCCGACATAATATGCGGGTTTTGCAGTCCCTTGCGTGGAGTAGATCATGGCGTACGTAGTCACTCAGAGCTGTATTGGCAACAAACACACCAGTTGCGTCGACGTCTGTCCGGTAGAGGCCTTCCGGGAAGCGCCCGAGATGCTGTTTATCGATCCTGATGTCTGCATTGACTGCAACGCCTGCGTTTCTGCCTGCCCGGAGGGAGCCATTTTTCCGCGCAGCATGGTCCCGGAGGATCAGCAATCCTTCATTACGCTGAACGCAGAGGGAGCCAAAACCCATCCGATCATTCGCGAGAGCATCCAGGCGGGCAACCACGCTGCCAGCCCACTGGCTCGTCTGCCGGGTCGCTTTGCCATTGTCGGCTCCGGCCCAAGCGGTTTCTACGCTGCCGAAGCACTTATGAAACAGATGCCGGCCGCCCGGATCGATATGTTCGAGCGCCTGCCCACGCCCTTTGGTCTGGTTCGCTATGGTGTTGCACCCGATCACCCACGCATCAAATCGGTCACTGCCGGATTCGAACGCATCGCCGAATCGCCGCAGTTTCGCTTTTTCGGCAACGTCCAGATCGGTAGCGATCTGACCAGCGCCGACCTGCGCCAGCACTATCACGGCGTCATCTATGCTACCGGAGGCTCTCAGAGCCGCCCGTTGTCTTTGCCGGGAGCCGAAAGCGGCAATATTTTCGGCTCGTCGAATTTTGTTGGCTGGTACAACGGTCACCCGGACGAAGTAACGTTGTCCCCTGCCCTCGCAGGACCGACCGCGGTGATTATCGGTATCGGCAACGTGGCGCTGGATATCGCTCGATTGCTGGTATTGCCCAATGACCAGTTAGCTAAAACTGATATAGCGGACGATGCACTGCGAGCGCTGGCCGCAAGCGGTATTGAAGAAGTGCGGCTGCTCGCCCGACGCGGCCCGGCACAAGCTGCCTTCACTCCCAAGGAACTGGAGCAATTGATGGCCATTGAAGGCCTACAGTTGCTGGTCGACCCGGCAGACCTTGAGCTCGACGACACCACCACCCGCCAACTGGAAAAGCCCGAGTTTGCCGAGGCACGCCAGAACCTCAGCCTACTGCGCGACATTGCCGCCAGACCCGCGGGCGAAGGCAAGCGAATCCGTTTTATGTTCTATACCAGCCCGACTGGCTTCAGCGCCGATCAGGGCCTGGTCAGTACCGTGCACGCGCAACGTACTGAATTGGTACGTAACGAGCAGGGCCAACTGATTGCTCAACCAAGCGAACAGACCCTGGATATGCCTGCAACGCTTGTCGTCCATGCCATTGGCTATCAAGGCTCAGCCATCGATGAGCTGCCCTTTGATACCGGGCGCGGAGTCATGCAACATGATCAGGGACGCATCCGCGGCCATGCCGAGAGCCGTGACTACGTGGCTGGCTGGATAAAGCGCGGTGCCAGCGGCGTGATCGGTAGCAACCGTCAGTGCGCCACCGAGAGTGTTCAGCGCCTGCTGGACGATCTGGGCAGCAGTCTGCCAGAGCTGACAGGCGGAACCATTGATACGTTGCTGGACGCCCGCGATGTGAATCCGGTCAGCATGGCGGACTGGCGTCTGCTGGACCAGCACGAACAGGCCCGGGGCCGGATTGAGGGCAGAACCCGGCGCAAGATTGTCAAAATCGAGGAAATGCTGGCCGTTATTCGCGATGCCCGTGCACATGAGGCAGAGCAGGCCAGAATGCCGGTCAAAACCCATCACCGTGCCTGCACACTGTGTGAAGCCATGTGTGGCGTCGTTATCGAGACCCAGGGCGAGCAGATCCTGTCGATCAATGGCGATCCGGATGACCCCCACAGTGAAGGCCACATCTGCCCTAAAGGTTATGCCTTGCAGGATTTGCATACCGACCCGGATCGTCTGCGCACGCCGCTGGAGAAGGTCAATGGCGAATGGCTGCCGATTGACTGGGATAGCGCTCTGGACAAGGTTGCAGCCAAACTGGTGGATATCCAGCAGCGCCATGGCAATGACTCGATTGCCGGCTACTGGGGTAACCCCTCCTCGCACAACCTGGGGCTGATGATGGCCTCCGGTACATTGCGCAAGGCCATAGGCACACGCAATATTTCATCCGCCGCCTCATTGGATCAGATGCCACATCAGTTGGTGTCCTATCTGATGTTCGGTCACAGCCAGCTGTTTACCATTCCGGACATTGACCGCACGCAGTACATGCTTATGCTTGGCGCCAACCCGGCCGCCTCCAACGGCAGCCTGATGACCGCTGGCGATATTCTCAAACGCCTTGAGCGCATTCGTGAACGCGGTGGCAAAGTGATTCTGGTCGATCCACGGCGTACAGAGTCAGCACGCTATGTAGAC
The DNA here is from genome assembly GCF_963977355.1 of uncultured Halopseudomonas sp. Classification (NCBI taxonomy): domain Bacteria; kingdom Pseudomonadati; phylum Pseudomonadota; class Gammaproteobacteria; order Pseudomonadales; family Pseudomonadaceae; genus Halopseudomonas; species uncultured Halopseudomonas sp. Next base: position 99,191 of record NZ_CAXBOV010000012.1, read on the forward strand.
CAGCACCTGTTCATAAAGCCCGGCACCGATGCTTTCTTCCTGCTTGGCCTGATCCGCCATGTGCTCGACAAAGGCCTGACCAAACCTGGACGCTTGCATGAACTGGCTGACAACTGGGATGCCCTTGCACCGTTGTTCGAGGGTGTCACGCTTGAGCAGGTCAGTGCCCGTTGCGGTATTGCTGTCGACCAGATCAAGCGTATTGCCGAAGACTTTGCCGCCGCAGAATGCGCTGTGTGCTATGGCCGCATGGGCGTTTCTACCCAGAGCTATGGCGCGCTCAACCACTGGCTGATGCTGGTACTGAATATTCTCACCGGCAACCTGGATAGCCCCGGTGGCATGATGTTCACCACCCCCGCCTTCAACAAGGCTCAGAGCCGACCGATGGGCAGCTTCAATACCTACCAGAGCCGTGCCCGAGGCCTCCCTGAATTTGATAGCTACTTTCCAGCCGTCACCATCGCAGAGGAGATGCTCACCCCTGGCGAAGGTCAGGTACGCGGGTTTGTTTGCGTGGCGGGCAACCCGGTGCTGTCCACACCGAATGGGCGGCAAATGGACGAGGCGCTGGACCAGCTCGAGCTCATGGTTTCAATCGACTTCTATCTGAATGAAACCTCGCGCCATGCCGATATTATCCTGCCGCCCACCGGCCCACTGGAACATGAGCAGTACGACATCGTGTTCAATATGCTTGCAGTGCGCAATATCGCGCGCTTCAGCGATCCAGTATTCGCGCCAGCCGAAGGCGCCCTTTGCGACTGGGATATTGTGCAGGGCCTGGCCGAGCGCATCGCCGCACTGAAAAATCCGGAAGAAGCGCCGGCGCGCAAAATGCCCAGCCCCGAACAGATTCTCGATCACGGCCTGAAGACCGGCCCTTATGGTGAAGGCTTCAACGAATACAACAGTGGCCAGCCGGTTAAGCGCGAAGAACCATTAAGCGTGGAAGTCCTCAAGCGCTACCCACACGGCCTGGATCTCGGACCGATGCGCGAGTCCTTCCCAGGCTACCTGTTTACCTCGGACAAAAAACTGCACCTCACGCCGCCCGAACTGGTCGCCGACCTGGGCCGTGCCATGGCAGAGCTGCGCGGAGCCCAGAGCAACGAGCTCATGCTGATCGGCCGACGTGATCTGCGTACCAACAACTCCTGGATGCACAACAGCCAGCGTCTGGTCAAAGGCAATGACCGTTGCGCCCTGCTGATCAACCCGACGGACGCTGAGCGCCTGGGTCTGGCCAGCGGCAAACAGGCACGTATCATGTCGCGCACAGGCGAGCTTCTAGTCAGCGTACAAATCAGTGACGACATCATGCCCGGCGTAGTCTGTTTACCCCATGGCTGGGGTCACGATCGAGAGGGCGTCAGCCTGCGCGTCGCACAGAGCAACCCGGGCATCAACGTCAACGATATAACCGATGATCAGGTGGTCGACGTGTTATCGGGCAACGCGGTGCTTAACGGGATTCCGGTATCGGTGGTGGCGGCCTGAGCCCTGAGCCCTGAGCCCTGAGCCCTGAGCCCTGAGCCGCCATTATTACGGCCCATATACGACCTACTTGTATCTGGCATGGCAACACGCTACTTTTATCAAATAACAAAAAAAGGATAGAAGATGAACACGCATGGCTTGGTTGTCTGCCCACCCTGGCAGACATTCTGATGAGCGGCCGCGGAGAGGGCGACAACTTTCTCGTTTTGCTTCAGCGGCTTCCTGTTGCCTGCATGCTTACCCGTATTGAAGACAACCGTGTTCTGGCGATAAATTCAGCCTTTGAACTGCTGTTTGGCTGGGATGCCGAGGTAATAGTCAATCTGCATTCCGCCGAACTGCCCATTTGGACCAGTGTTCAACAGCGTGACGACTTCATTGACCGCTTTACCCGCAATGGACGCCTACAACAGTGTGAAGCCCGTTTCAAATGCCAGAATGGTTTAACCAAGTCCTGCCTGGTCTACGTTGAGCAGATAGATCTGGACGGCCAGAAATGCCGCCTGGCAATTGCCCACGACATGTCGGAGCGCAGTAATGCCGAACTGGTCCTTAAAGAAAGTGAAGCCAAGTTCTCTGCACTATTCATAGACTCGCCTGAACCCTACGTACTCTTTGCCAAGAAGAGCGCCAAGATAGCTGACATCAACCATCGATTCACCGAGGTCTTCGGTTATCAACCGAAGGATGTCATCGGCAAAACCGCAGCGGATATCGGACTCTGGCGCTATCCGGAAAAACGACCAACGATCATCAACAAACTGTTGCGCGAACGCTGCCTGCGCAACGAGCCCATCGACTTTATAGCCAAGGACGGCCGGGTTCTGAAATGCGAAGTTTCCAGCAACTTCATCCTGATTGGCGAAGATCGCTGCACTTTGTCCTGTTTTAAAGACGTCACGGAACAGAAAAACATCGAGGCACGCATTAAACACCAGGCCTATCACGACGCCCTGACCGACTTACCCAATCGATTGCTCCTTCAGGACCGGTTGCAGCAGCACCTGGCCCTTGGCGAGCGCCACGGACTGGGCTGCGCCTTGCTATTCTTTGATCTGGACCACTTCAAGCGCGTCAATGACTCCCTGGGGCACAGCTGCGGGGATGCCGTCCTTCAGGAAGTCAGTCGGCGTCTGCAGCTCAAGGTACGGAAAGCCGACACGGTTGCACGGCTGGGCGGCGATGAATTTGTCATCTTGCTCACCGGACTTTCCGGCGATCCCGAACAAATTGCCGAGCATGCCAGAACAAGCGCGGCTGAATTACTTGAGGCCGTTTCTGCCCCCATGCGCATCGAGGGTCACGGGTTGCAGTTAAGCTGCAGTATCGGTATCGCACTATCATCCGAGCATGGTAATACACCGGAGGATCTGCTCAAGCATGCCGACACAGCGCTTTATGGGGTCAAGGCAGCCGGACGCAACAATATTGCTTTTTTCGAGCCTCAGATGCAGGTGGTCGTCAGTCAGCGCCTGCAGCTGGAAACCGAGCTGCGCAACGCCCTGCTCGCCCAGGAATTCGAGTTGCACTATCAACCGCAGGTTGACGCCCGGACGCAACAGATCATTGGCGCCGAAGCGCTCATTCGGTGGCGGCACCCCGAGCAAGGCCTGGTCAGTCCCGCCACCTTCATGCATGTTCTGGAAGAGAGCGGCATGATTCTGGAGGCTGGCCACGGAGTCTTGCTGCAGGCATGCGCTTTTATTGCTGACCTGCTCAAACAGGGTCTGATCAGCACAGACGCGTTCAGTCTCAGTATCAATATCAGCCCGCGGCAATTTCGTCAGGCCAACTTCGTAGCTCGGGTAGCAGCAGCCATCCAGGAACAACAAATCCCTACCCAGTGCCTGAAGCTGGAAATAACCGAAGGCATCATGATCCACAACATTACCGATACCGTGGAGAAGATGAACGAATTGCGCGACCTGGGTATCCGTTTTGCTATTGACGACTTTGGCACCGGGTATTCTTCGCTAAGCTACCTTAAACGTCTGCCGGTTGATCTTCTGAAAATTGATCAGTCATTCGTCAACGACTGTACCCACGACAGCAACGATGCAGAAATCGTCCGCGCCATTATCGCCATGGCGCGCAGTCTGAATATGGAACTGATTGCTGAGGGGGTAGAAACCGCCGAGCAACTGGCATTTCTGCAACAGCAGGACTGCCATATCTATCAGGGCTACTACTTCAGCCGCGCAGTGACCAGTGAGGACTTCTGTACCCTGCTGGCCCCGCCACCACGTAATGGCAACGCGGTTGCAAAAGACACTGCCTGAGACACACCTCAGCTTTCCATAAGCCGTGCTCTGACGCGCGGCAGCTGCGCGGGATAATATTCTTGTATGTAAGTGACGAGTCCTTCACGTATGAAGCAGCGCAGATCCCAGTTGTTACTCGAATTAGCCGCGCTCATCAGAAAGCGAACCTGCATGGCCTGATCATTGGAGTCGGTGACCTGTACCGTTGCCAACTTGCCATCCCACAGTTTTGTCTCCGCCAGCAGCCGGTTGAACTCCTGACGCAGGGGCTCTACTGGCATTGTGTAATCCACCCATATGAAGACACTACCCAGCAGCTCGGTACTGCTTCTTGACCAGTTCTGAAACGGATTCTCGATAAACCACTGCAGGGGAATAACCAGACGACGCAAGTCCCAGACTCTTAACACCACGTAGGTAGAGGTCACTTCTTCCACCCAGCACCACTCCCCCTGCACATGTAGCACATCATCAATGCGAAAAGGCTGGGTGAGCGCTATTTGCATGCCGGCCAGCAGATTACTGAGTACTGGCCGTGCAGCAAACCCGAGAATCAGCCCGCCTACGCCTGCAGAGGCGAGCAAGCTGGCCCCCATGTGCTTGACCGAATCAAAGGTCATCAAAGCCGCCCCGAAGCCGACAATCACGATGAGGATATTCAGAGCGCGAACCAGAAAACGGGTTTGCGTCTCGACCCTGCGCGCGCGCTTCCATTGCCCCTCGAGCACCGGGTTTAACGCGACTATCACATCGCCAATAGCCGAACTCAGTCGCACTGCGGCCCAGGTAACGGCAATAATCAGAAGCACCGTGATGACCTGCCGTATCCCACCTATCAGAGGCAAGTCATCAGGCGCAGTCCTCAGTGACCCCGCCAACGCCAGCAGGCAAAGTACCGTGCCCAGGGCCAGTGCCGCGGCATCAAGAAACAGCCTCAGTACCGTTCTCGACTCGGAAAAATGGCGAAAAATTGCCAATGCCAGCCGGTAGATCGTAAAGGTGGCAAGCACAGCAAAGATGGCTGAAACTCCGGGCCAAAGCCATGTTCTCAACAGCATTTCCAAAACGTTCATTACTTCCAGCATCCATCCCCCACCAGCACGCCAAGCTCGAACTGCACATGCATCACCGACCGGACATTCCGGATCGCCAACCTAGACGTTAACGTACCCACTGGTACAGACCAAGCTCGCGGCGCACTTTAATGCGTCTGAATAATCAAACGCGCGCGAACTGTCCACGGGAATCTGCGGACTTCGAGCTGAGGTTTAAGGCTGCGCGCGCAAGATCAACAAGCTCCTAACTAATTGCCTCAGTGGCCTGTCGGTCAGCCAGTCCGTGCCATAGAATAAGCCCAGGACACAGCTGAATCGCGGAGAGGACCCATGCAGAAAGTTGGCACAGTTCAATCAATCTGGCGTTACCCGGTCAAGGGCATGGCGGGCGAAATCCTGCAGCAAGGCCATATCTCAGCGAACGGCCTGTTGGGAGATCGTACCTGGGCAGTGCAGGATCTGGAGCGTCAGGAAATCCAGAGCTGCAAGTTTCGACCGGACCTGCTGAGGTGTCGAGCGCGCCAGCGGCTGGATAATCATGGCGACCTGAGTGGCCATGTGGATGTCACCTTTCCGGGTGGAACCGTTGTCGGCAGTGATGACCCATCGGTAAACAAGCAGGTTTCCAGCACCATCGGACACGCCAGTACCCTTCAGGCCTTGCGCCCCTTTCCTGAAGACGCTGCCTTCTACAAGCGCCACAAGGCCGACGCCTCAACCTGGCTTCACGAATTGAAAGCCACCTTTGCGCGCGAACCCGGCGAACCGCTACCTGATCTGGACAACCTGCCTCCAGACATGCAGGAGTTTGTATCACTGCCCGGTACTTTTTTCCTTGTCTCACCTTTTCACATACTGACCAGCGCCAGCCTGCGGCACATGCAGCAAATCAACAGCAAGGCAGACTGGAACGTGGAACGATTCAGGCCCAACCTCATGATAGAAACGTTGCCTGGTCTGGAGGGCCTGGTTGAACAAACCTGGCTGGGTAAACGTATTCACGTGGGCGACACCACCATCCACTGCACCGGGACCGCCCCCCGTTGTGGCGCCGTCACCCGCGCGCAGGAAAGCCTGCATAGTGACAAGACTATTCTGCGCAATATCGTGCAGAAAGCGGATCAGAATCTCGGCATATACGGGTCAATTGAGGGAGACAGTTTGCTGAAGGTGGGAGATGAGGTGTGGATCAGTTAGCCGGCTTCATTCATCTTGCAGCATGAAGCCCGACACGCCTTTTGACTGAGTTTACCCTGCCGCCAGTTCAGCAAAATCCTCAGCCGTCAGCGGCTTGGCGAACAGGTACCCCTGACCTCGATCACAACCAAGATCGGCGAGAAGCTGTCGCGTAGGCATGTCCTCTATTCCCTCAGCAATAGTTCGCAAATCAAGGCTGTGGGCCATCTGGATAATGGCATTCACAATCGCCCGGTGCTGTTCGTTTTCACCGAGATTCTGAACAAAGGATTTATCTATTTTCAGAGTATCGACCTGGAAGCGCTGCAAGTAGGACAAGTTCGAATAACCGGTGCCGAAATCATCAATCGATAACTTCACTCCCAGGCCCTTGAGGTTCTGCAACAGTATCAGCGACGCATCCGAGTCCTGTAATAACATGGATTCGGTCAGCTCCAGCTCCAGATACTGCGGCGGCAAGCCCGAACTTTTCAGCGCTGCGCGCACCACCGCCTCGAGATTACCCCTGCGCAACTGGACCGCAGAAAGATTGACCGACATGACCATATCCGGCATCCCGGCTGCGCGCCACGCCATCGCCTGGTGACAGGCCTCATGCAGCACCCATTCACCGATTTCGACAATCAGACCCATTTGTTCGGCAACGCCAACAAACAAGGTAGGCCCGACCAGACCGCGCTCCGGTTGATGCCAGCGTATAAGAGCTTCCACAGCGATAACGCGATCACTGCTCTGCAGATCGACAATCGGCTGGTATTGCAGTTTGAATTCCTCACGCCTCAATGCCTGACGTAGATCCTGCTCGATACCCAGCCGCTCGTAGGTATTGGTGCTCATCTCCTCGCTGAACAGACAGTAAGCATTACGCCCGGATGCCTTGGCCTGATACATCGCCAGCTCGGCTTTCTTTAAAAGGGTGCCAAAATCAGCTCCATCATCGGGATACACCGATATACCAATCGACAGGGAGGTCACCAACTCGATGTCGTGGAGTACCAGAGGCCGGGCAACCAGCTCCTGGAAGCGTCGCGCTACCAGCTCCAGCGTCTCGGACGTGTCCACATCACCGAGCAATACCAGAAATTCATCGCCACCCTGCCGGCTGACAGTATCAGAACCGCGGATGAGTCCCTTGAGCCGCTCGGCAATACGCCGCAGTAATTCATCGCCGGCTGCATGACCCAGTGAATCGTTAATGATCTTGAAGTTATCCAGGTCGAAGCTCATCAGCGCAACACGGGTGCCGTCCTCTTCGGCCAGCGCAATGGCCTCATCAAAGCGTTCTTGCATCAACAGCCGATTGGGTAGATCAGTCAGCGCGTCGTGCTTGCTCAGGTGCGTAAGATCGGCCTGGGAGTTGCGTACTCGCAGCATCTCGTCATCCAGGTGCACCCGCGTCACTTCCAGATCGCGGATAAGCCACCAAACGACCGCAGCGCACATGAGCAGCAAGCTACTCACTACCACCATACGACCTATTCCGTGGGGAACGGCCTGATAGTCATGCAGACCGGTCAGGGCGGCCCAGGTCACGGCAGCTACCGTCCCCAGCATGACAAGCAGCAGACTGGCGAACAAGGTACGCGTCGCGACAATGCCCGCCACCACCAGTACAACCGGATATGAGAGCAATGCCCCGCTGAACAAGCCCTGGTTGAACCAGAGCGAGATACTGACCAGTAAGGTTAGAGTAATCAGAAGAAAAGGGACCGCCTGATAATTACCCTTGCGAAGGTAAAGATGGCGAAAGACCAGCATGGCGCTCAGCCCGACAGCAAGCAGGCCGGTATCAAGCCATGCGCCCAGGAGAACCGTCCGTGCTGCAAGCAATACCATGAGCAAGCACACAGAACTGATCAGAATATTGGCGCGCTTCCCGGGGGAAGCCGGCAAGGTCGCTGCATTGGGTTCAGCAGGCTGCTTGGATGTTAAAGCCATGGGTTCCTCTATTTCCTTGAGGTAACAACTCCGTCATACGGACGCGTGAATCGGAATGCTAACCAGTTGCATAGTTTACGACATGCAAACTGATTTGAGGTAGGGGAAGACATGCCAGGACGGTGGCAATGCAAACACATCACCGCCCCTCTTCCCGCGATTGCTGACCAGTCTAAGCAACAGTCTTCTCAAAACCCACAAAGGTGGCTACTTCGCTGACCGTACGACGCTTGGATACTACGGCATTTGCCGGGAACGCGTCGTCCGGATAGCCCATTGCCACGCAGATCAGAATAACCTGATCCTCGGGAATACCCGCATGCTCGCGAACCACCGGCGAGTGCATGATGCCCTGACTGTTCACCACACAGCCCAGACCCCGAGACCAGGCCGCGTTGACCAGACCGTTGACCAGTGCGCCACAATCGAATTGGGCAATATCTCCCTCCTGCAGTACACGGTCGTACGTCACCACGATTGAAACAGGCGCATCGAACTGCCTGAAGCCACGAAGGATCCAGTCCTGACGTTTTTCCTTGTCGTCGCGGGCGATCCCCATCGCCTTGAAAAGCTGCACTGCAATCTCGACTTGCCGATCCCGATGCTCGCCTTCGTAAGCACCGGCGCCACGACTTTCCTTGGACGGCGGCACACCCTTGAGCATCCGCTCGGTATTTTCTGCCCGAATACGATCCAGCGGCTCACCGGTCAGCACATGCAGGTGCCACGGCTGGGTATTCATCGACGATGGCGCACGTGTGGCCAGTTCAATCACATCCTCAAGAACATCACGGGCTACCGCTTCCTGTTTGAAGGCGCGAATACTGCGACGACCCAATACAACATCTTCGTAATTCAAACTGCATCTCCTAAGAAAACTGAATGGGGTACGCTGCTTTTTCCAGGGCAAGCACCCTTCTTAATTCCGACCTTGGCATATCCAACCTCAGGCAGGCGCGCTATTGCGCAAGTGCCAAGCCTCGGCAATATTGCTACTACTCGGCAGGGAATCGGCTGAACTCGGGTAGTTCGTGTATGTGCGGCATCCACCCGATCCGTTCGGCGGTTTGTATTTGCACGCCAGGGGGCAAGGCGTCGGGATTGTCCAGGGTGGCCGTCTGCACATCCACGATGCCCGGGAGAAACTCTTCATTGCGGTAGAACAGGCCACTACCGCAATCACCACAAAAACTGCGCATCGCAGAACCCGATGAGTTGATCGTCTTCGGCTGTCCCAGAGTAACCGTCAAAGCAGCCTCCGGAAACATCGCCCATGCCACCATCGGCGCACCCGCAGCCCGCTGGCAATCACGACAGTGACACAGAGCTACCGTATGGGGAGCTCCGGAAAGCACGTACTGGATTGCACCGCATAAACATTGTCCTGAATGGGACATGGCTAAACTCCTCAGTAGAACCTTGGGTACCCAAACCAAGGCAGCACCCTCAACCCGGGCTAAAAATGTACAGCCGAACATTCAGGTAAATCAATCAATTATGGCGATCGTTGATCCTGCATCGAACACATACTGTCTCCCAGTCCTGAGAAGAAGCCAAAAGCTGGTTCAACAGTACGTTGGAGGAAATATCCAGGCGTCGTCATGGGGCATGAGCGCTAACCACGCTCAGCAAGACACTCATAACCACCCATTTCAAATTCACGACAGATTAAGGGTCGCTTGTCATAAATGCTGCAGAGCATGGTGTCTCGATCCAAAGCAGCGCACCATCCGTCATCCAAGCGAGCCAAGGTCATACCGCCCCACTGATCAAAGACTACATACTTTTCCGGCACCCCTGTGTCCGTAATAAGCATTACCTCCAAACGGCAACAATTCGCCCGGCAGGTTGAGCAAGTCACATCACTGACAGGCAGATTGGTCACTTCAATCATTGGAATCAAAAACCATACAGGGCTTTGAGGTGCTGCATGAAACCTGGCCGATCGGCTGCTGAGTCCATGCGAACCTTCTTGACCTGAGGACGCTCCTCCATCCGTGCGCAATAGGCATCCAGTCCAGGCACCTCTGACAGCGGATCTCTGCCCAGAAACTTTATCCCCACGTTGCGCACAATCGGCAGGTTCAGAATCGCCGCTATATCAGCCAGGGTAAAATGGTCGCCGTAGGCAAACTGTTCAAAGCTCGACAGCTTTGCCAGCGCTATAACGGCTTTATTCAAGCTGCTCTCGACTTCTTTCAACACGACTGGATCAGGCTCGGTACCGAGTAACAGATTCGGAATCAGCCGGCGAGCAACAAGCTCAAAGTAGAGCTCAATGAACTGCGACAACTCCTGCACTTTAGCAACACCGAAGGGTGTGTCGGGTAACAGTGGATGTTGCGGATAGGCTCTCTCGATATAGTCCAAAATCGCACGTGATTCGCTGATGTAGCCTTCGGCTGTTTCAAGGGCCGGCACCTTGCCAAGCGGACTCTTGTCGAGATATTCGGGTTTATACTGTGGACCCACCCCGGTGTAGGACAATACCTCTTCAAACTCAATGCCTTTTTCCAGAAGGGCGAGCTTTGGAACATTGTAGTAATTACTGGCCGAAAAACCGTGCAGTTTGATCATTTCCATTTCCATTGTTTAGGTCAGAACTCAGCATCCAGTACTTGGCGATCCAATGCAAACCGTCTCAACCACCCAGTCTTGAATACCCACACAATAAAAAAGCCCAGGAATTACCCGGGCTCGTGTTACCGCGCGTGATGATCGTACTTAGGCGTCTTGGCCTTAGGTCAGCACGTTGGTGACTTTCACGATGCGCTGGTTGGCGACCTGCGAAATGTGAGTCAGAGCATTCTATACATCGGATTCAGATGAAGAATTTCGGTACATCAACATCAAGGCAATGAGGGCAGGGAGGGACTGCAATACCCCTGGTATATAGGCCCTGGTTGTAAACAATAAAACGACCCCGGCACCAACAGCGAACAAGCACATATAAGCCAAAAGCACATCCCCGCTCTGCTTAAAGCCATTTACTCGCATCCAAAATCCCAAGATGCCGCCGCACGCAACGAATAGATTATAAAATCCCTGATTAACAAATAGCGTCTTTAAAATGAGAGCTTGCTCATATAAACCCACATCCACCGGCACATCCAATCTCTTTAGAGAAAACTCATGCACAGACGGATACATCCATAGAAATACCTCCCCTATGAAAGCAACCAAGTGAAAAAAAATCACGAATACCACTAAAAACCGCAAAAATCTGGACATTCTGTTCTCTTGATCAGATAACGCCGTAGGCAATATCCCAGCCGCAACCTCAGCTTCAGCTCCTTGTAATAAGCTATTCGAAGCTCGTGATTGTGTAGGTTGTCCCTGGCCCATACTGATTCTCAGGATTAAAGGTGAGCACGAGAGTAGCAGGTTGGTTTTCCGCATACTCGCGGTCGCCGCAGGTGTCAGCGTCTACCCAAACCTGTACCTCTTTCCCTTGTGAAACGAATGCCCCATAACAGCCTGCGGCACCCTCATACATCCAAAACGACATTTCACCCGTCAGTTTGACTCGATCATTTGGACCTTCGGGCAAAGAAACTTGGTTGGACTGTGCCGACTCGTCAGGTTCTGGCGCATTGCCATCTGAGCAACCCATGATCGAAATCAAAACAACGAATAGGGTGAAGGTTCGAATCATCTCTTTATCCCCGTGTTGGGCCGCAGCATAGGCGGCCTTGAAGTGAAGGAGCGGCCGCAGAGGAGAGGCATTCGTCATGCCTTCGCATACGGCCATAAGCATAGCGACTATCTGGATAACAAATTCACACAAGCGGGATTGTCGGCAGTCCTTGCCAGTTCAGGAGGGAGTGCTGTCAAGCGAGCTTGGCCAGTGGCTGTCAATATGGCACGGAGTAATTGCGCTGGCAATCTGTGAGCTGGGTGATGCAGTTGCGCGGAACTGTTTGTCTCAGGGGTCGTCTTAATCATGAATCCTTGCGAGGTCAGTATTCATCAGTATCTATTCGCTTAAACCGTTATCTGGGAGTGCCTTTGCAGTGATACACGCTCATGCTTTGAGGCCCAAGCGGCCAATGGGGCCGATTTGAAACGCTCACCATTCAGTGCAATCGCGATCCTGGCCGTGCTGGGTTTGTCTCTCTGCGCGGCATTGAGTCGGAGTTTTTATGTTCAGGATACCTTGGCTATTGCCAACGATTTTCAGGGGGATATCCGCCAGGCTGCAGCAATACTCGAGCGGGAGGTGCTACTCAATCTAGAGGTGCTTTATGCCTTGAAAGCCGCAATCGAGGTTGTGCCTGGAATGGACGCTGAGCGTTTCAAGTCGATCACCGATGGCATACTTGAGCGTTCACCGGCGATCATGGCCTTTGCTTGGGCTCCGGCTATTGAGCGCAGCCGGTTAGCGGATTTTGAACTGGAACAGCAGCGTATTTTCCCGGACTGGCGTATTACCGAAAGGGATGCCGACAACCAGGTTATTCCTGTTGCCGAACGAAGTGTCTATGTCCCGGTGCAGTTTATAGCCCCATTGGAAAAGAATAGACCTGCAATGGGCTTTGACCTGGCCAGTGAAGCCAAGCGCCGTAAAGCGATTGAGGCATCACGCGATACTGGCCGGCTGGTCGCGACTGCTGGCATAAAACTGGTACAGGAGTCTGACAACCAACAGGGCTTCCTGGTGTTTGCACCCCTTTATGAAGGCAAGCCTTCCACCCAGGCACAGCGGCGCGAAGCGCATTATGGCTATATCAACGGTGTTTTTCTTGTTGGTGAACTGACCAACCAAGCAATCGGTGTGAGAAGCAACGCCAGTCTGCTGTTTCAGGTAGTAGATGTTACTGACGCGCAGCCCAATGAACTCTACACCAACGCCGATCCTGCAGCTCCGAGATGGGTAAGCGAGCTGGGTTTTAAAACGCTGCTGGCCGACGTGGCGGGCCGTACCTGGCAAATTCAAGCCATGCCATCACAGGACTATATCGATCGCAGGCGCAGCCACTTGCCAGCATTGATAATGGTGTCCGGTGTTCTGTTTATTGCATTGCTGGTGATATATGCCTTGGTCAACGTCAACCGCAACCGCGCGCTCGTTGCCAGCAAAGACCAATTGGAGAAGATGTCACTCACTGATGGATTAACCCAACTGGCGAACCGTAGGCATTTTGATCAGTTTCTCGAACAGGAGTGGGCTCGGGCCAGGCGACAGACCCGCACGCTCTCACTGGTCATGCTGGATATTGATTACTTCAAACTCTACAACGACCATTATGGGCACCCCGCTGGCGACCAGTGTCTGAAGAAGGTCGCGAACATTCTTCAGGGCGTTGTACGCAGACCGACCGATATGCTGGCCCGCTACGGAGGGGAGGAGTTCGCGATCATTCTGCCCGATACGAACGATGGCGGAATTATCGCCGAAGCCTGTCGAGCTGCCATTGAAAAAGCGGCGATGCAGCACCCGCTTTCGGATGTGAGTAACCGTATAACGATCAGCGCAGGCGTGTGCTCAATAGTGCCGGGGGATAACAATAGCCTGGATGACCTCAAGCAACAGGCAGACGCGGCGCTTTACCGCGCAAAGCATGCTGGTCGCAATACAGTGGAGCTGTGCTGACCTGGAATCCGCTCTCAGACTTTAATACCCCCTCAATTGACATAAAAAACCCCGGCGTTGCGGCCGGGGTTTCTGCTGACGCCTGGCGTATGTTAGACGCCGCTGGCCTCTGCGGACTCAACGTCCTTGATGGACAGTTTGATACGGCCGCGGTTGTCCACGTCCAGTACCAGTACCCGTACCATCTGACCTTCGGTCAGTACGTCAGTGACTTTCTCGATGCGCTGGTTGGCGATCTGCGAAATGTGCACCAGACCATCCTTACCGGGCAGGATGTTGACGAATGCGCCGAAGTCGACGATGCGCTCGACCTTACCTTCATATATCTTGCCGATTTCCGCTTCTGCGGTGATCTCGTCAACGCGTGCCTTGGCAGCATTGGCGGCGTCCTTGGTAGGCGCGAAGATCTTGACCGAACCATCATCGGTGATATCGATGGAAGCGCCGGTTTCTTCACAGATACCGCGAATAGTGGCGCCGCCCTTGCCGATCACGTCACGGATCTTGTCGGAGTCGATCTTCATGCTGATCATGGTCGGTGCGTTGGAAGAAAGCTCCTTGCGCGACGCTGGCAGCACTTCGTTCATCTGCTGAAGGATGTTCATGCGTGCGTCCAGGGCCTGAGCCAGGGCGTTTTCCATGATCTCTTCGGTGATGCCCTTGATCTTGATATCCATCTGCAGCGCAGTGACGCCCTTGGCGGTACCCGCTACCTTGAAGTCCATGTCGCCGAGGTGATCTTCGTCGCCCAGGATATCGGTCAGGATCGCATACTTGTCGCCTTCCTTGACCAGGCCCATGGCGATACCGGCTACGGGAGCAGTCAGCGGCACACCGGCGTCCATCAGGGCCAGTGAAGCACCGCAGACCGAAGCCATGGAGCTGGAGCCGTTGGACTCAGTGATTTCCGACACCACGCGGATGGTGTACGGGAAATCATCCATGTTCGGCATCACGGCTGCAATACTGCGGCGCGCCAGACGGCCGTGGCCGACTTCACGACGACCGGTACCGCCCATACGACCACACTCACCTACCGAGTAGGGAGGGAAGTTGTAGTGCAGCATGAAGGGGTCTTTTTTCTCGCCTTCAAGCGTGTCCAGCAACTGCGCGTCACGGGCAGTACCCAGGGTGGTAACAACCAGTGCCTGAGTTTCACCACGGGTAAACAGTGAGGAGCCGTGGGTGCGATCCAGAACGCCAACTTCGATGTTCAGCGGGCGAACAGTCTTGGTGTCGCGGCCGTCGATTCGCGGGTTGCCGTTAACGATGCTCTCGCGCACAGTGCGGTATTCGATCTCGCCGAAGGCGTCTTTTACTTCGCCAGCAGAAGGCTTGCCTTCTTCGTCGCCGGAGAGCGCTTCAATGGCCTGATTGCGCAGTTCACCCAGGCGGGTATAGCGGGCCATCTTGTCAGTGATGGTGTAACCCTCGGCAATACCGGCGCCGAACTGGCCTTTGACGGCGTCCAGCAGCGCAGTATTTTCCGGAGCTGCCTGCCAGTCCCAACGGGGCTTGCCGGTTTCAGCGGCCAGTTCCTTGATGGCTTCGATAGCGGGCTGGAATTCCATGTGGGCGAAGAGTACGGCGCCCAGCATCTGGTCTTCGGTCAGCTCTTTGGCTTCGGATTCAACCATGAGTACGGCATCTTCAGTACCGGCTACGATCATGTCCAGACGCGAGGTCTTCTGCTCTTCGTAGTTCGGGTTGAGGATGTAACCGTTGTCGGCATCAAAGCCAACGCGCGCGCCGGCGATGGGGCCGTCGAACGGGATGCCGGAAATGGCCAGCGCGGCGGAGGTGCCGATCAGCGCGGCGATATCCGGATCAGTTGTCTTGTCGGTGGAGACCACAGTACAGACAACCTGGACTTCATTCATGAAGCCATCGGCAAACAGCGGACGGATCGGACGGTCGATCAGGCGCGAGGTCAGGGTCTCTTTTTCAGTAGGACGGCCTTCACGCTTGAAGAAACCACCGGGGATACGGCCAGCGGCGTAGGTCTTCTCGATGTAATGCACTGACAGAGGGAAGAAGTCACGGCCTGAGTCGGCTTTCTTGGCTCCGACCACGGTACACAGAACGCTGACTGCATCATCGATGCTGACCAGTACGGCACCAGAAGCCTGGCGGGCAATACGGCCCGTTTCCAGGGTGATGGTGTTATTGCCTAGCTTGAATTGTTTGATAACCGGTTTCACGGTGTCTTCTCTCTCTGTTTTTGCCTTTGGGGAAACTCTGGGCACAACCGGGTTTCGGACCCGATCATGTCCAAATGGGGCTTGTCGCTTAGCGACGCAGACCCAGACTGCTGATCAAGCTGCTGTAACGCGGAATGTCTTTCGACTTCAGGTAATCCAGCAGCTTACGACGCTGGTTTACCATCCGGATCAGACCGCGACGGGAGTGGTGATCCTTCTTGTTTATCTTGAAGTGACCCTGGAGCTTGTTGATGTTTGCAGTCAACAGCGCTACCTGGACTTCAGGAGAACCGGTATCACCTTCGCCACGGGCATATTCAGTTACGATTGCAGCTTTCTCTTCGACGCTCAGTGCCATGATAGCTTTCCTCTGAGTGAACAGGCCGGGCACATCTCTTGGAGTGACCCGTGTTTTAAATCGAGGTATGACCGTGCCTGTTAACAGCCACCCTCGTTGTGACCCTGATGGGTCAACTTCTTTGCTGCCGGCTTGGCGTGTTGGGCCAAGCAAGCATCGATTGCTTACGATCTACTACTTCGTCATTCCCGCAAAGGCGGGAATACATTGTCTATCGAATACATTGTCTACCCGTTGAAGCGCATCAGCCGCTTCGGTGCTACACGGGCATCGTCGGTAATCTCGCCGATACCGATAAACTGGCCGGTGTGGTCGCGCAACCGCACCTTGCCGAATGACGGACTGCCCGGAACCATAACCGCCTGGCCATGATTCAGGTAATAAGCCGTTTGTTCTGTCAGCTCCACCTCTGGCCAATCTTCCAGACCACTGTCGCTGGGAAGCAACAGGTGGTCCAGTGCCAGATGACCGCCCTCGGCATGCAGCGCTTCGAGGGTTTCCAGGGTCACGGACTGGCTCAGATCGAAGGGCCCGGCCTGGGTGCGTCGCAGTTCGGATACATGCGCACCGCAGCCCAATGCTTCAGCCAGATCCTCGACCAGCGTGCGAATATAGGTGCCTTTGGTACAGTGCACCTCAAGCCGCAGACGGTCGCCTTCCAAGCTCAAAATCTTAAACTTGCTGATGGTAACAGATCGCGCCTTGCGCTCCACTGTTTCCCCTGCTCGGGCCAGCTTGTACAGGGGTTGGCCCTCGTGCTTGAGAGCGGAATACATCGGCGGGATCTGTTCGATAGGACCGGTGAACTGCGCAAGCAATGCTTCAACGTCGGCAAGGGTGACATTCACCGGACGCGTTTGCAGCACATCACCTTCTGCATCGCCAGTGGTGGTGGTCATACCCAGACGCGCCTCGGTGATGTAGGCCTTGTCTGCATCGAGCAAATACTGGGAAAACTTGGTGGCCTCGCCCAGGCACAGGGGCAATACGCCGCTGGCAAGCGGGTCCAGACTGCCGGTATGACCGCCCTTGGCGGCGTTGAACAACCAGCGCACCTTTTGCAAGGCAGCGTTGGAGCTCATCCCCAGCGGCTTGTCAAAAATCAGTACACCGTCGATATCCCGGCGCTTGATGCGTGGTGCCGACAAAAGCCTACTCCTCGCCGTCCGGTTTATGCTCGCGATCTTCCGCAACAGCACGCTCGATCAGCGATGACAGATGCACACCACGACGTACACTCTCGTCATAGTGGAAGTGCAATTGCGGAACACTGCGCAGCTTCATGACCTTGCCCAACTGCATACGCAGAAAGCCGGCAACGTTCTTGAGAATCGCGAGGTTCTCGGCGATCTCTTCGTCGCTGTCCTTGTTCATCAGTGTGATATAGACCTTGGCATGCGCCAGGTCACGGCTCACATCGACCGCAGTAATGGTGATCATCCCAAGGCGCGGGTCGCGGATTTCGCGCTGAATCAACAACGCCAGCTCGCGCTGCATCTGGTCAGCTACGCGGTGGGTACGACTATTTTCATTCGCCATAAAATCTGTCTCTGGCTGCCCGCAGGCGGCCTAAAAAAGCGGAACATCGCAAACGTGAACGGCAAGCACCCGGATCAGCTTGCGCTGAGCCCGATGCCTGCCGTGTATCACTGCCTGCAGCTATTACAGGCTGCGTTGTACCTGGATACGCTCGAATACTTCGATGCGATCACCGGGCTTGACGTCATTGTAGTTCTTCACGCCGATACCGCACTCCATGCCGTTACGCACTTCGCCGATGTCATCCTTGAAGCGACGCAGGGATTCCAGCTCGCCTTCGTAGATAACCACGTCTTCGCGCAGTACACGGATCGGACGGTTACGGTACACAGTACCTTCAATAACCATACAACCGGCAATTGCGCCGAACTTGGGAGAACGGAACACGTCACGCACTTCAGCTACACCAAGGATCTGCTCGCGAACGTCGCTGCCCAGCATACCGCCAAGGGCTTTCTTGACGTCGTCGATGATCTCGTAAATAACGCTGTAGTAGCGCAGATCGATGCTCTCGGATTCGACGATCTTGCGTGCCGTAGCATCGGCACGCACGTTGAAGCCGAAGATCACGGCATTGGATGCCAGTGCCAGGTTGGCGTCGGTTTCGGTAATACCGCCCACGCCGCCGGAGATGATCTTGACCTGAACTTCGTCGTTACCCAGCTCGCTGAGTGAACCCTGCAGGGCTTCCAGCGAACCACGTACGTCGGATTTGAGTACGATGTTGAGCGTCTTCTTCTCATCCTGACCCATGTTCTCGAACATGTTTTCAAGCTTGGAAGACTGCTGGCGGGCCAGCTTGATCTCGCGGAACTTGCCCTGACGGAACAAGGCAACTTCACGCGCCTTCTTCTCGTCGGTAACCACGGTCAGCTCGTCACCGGCATCCGGGGTGCCATCAAGGCCGAGGATCTCGACCGGAATAGACGGACCAGCTTCCTTGATCGACTTGCCGTTTTCGTCATACATCGCACGAACACGGCCGTAGTTAACGCCTGCCAACACGATGTCACCCTGACGCAGCGTACCGTTCTGTACCAGAACCGTGGCAACCGGGCCACGACCCTTGTCCAGACGGGACTCGACGACAACACCACGGCCCGGGGCCGATGGCTGCGCTTGCAGTTCAAGTACTTCAGCCTGGAGCAATACGGCTTCTAGCAGCTCATCAATACCCGTGCCCTCTTTGGCAGACACGTGCATGAACATGGTATCGCCGCCCCATTCTTCCGGGATAACGTCCAATGCTGCCAGGGCGTTCTTGATGCGATCCGGATCGGCGTCTTCCTTGTCGATCTTGTTCACAGCAACGACCAGCGGCACACCGGCGGCCTTGGCGTGAGCCACGGCTTCTTCGGTCTGCGGCATAACGCCGTCGTCAGCTGCCACAACCAGGATCACGATATCCGTGGCCTTGGCACCACGAGCACGCATTGCGGTAAACGCGGCGTGACCGGGTGTATCGAGGAAGGTAACCATGCCGCGTTCGGTTTCAACGTGGTAGGCACCGATGTGCTGGGTAATACCACCCGCTTCACCGGACGCTACCTTGGCACGACGAATGTAGTCGAGCAGCGATGTCTTACCGTGGTCAACGTGACCCATGACGGTAACGACTGGGGCCCGATTGACCATTTCGCCTTCATGCGACTGGGACTCGGAAACCAAGGCGTCTTCCAGATCGCTATCACTGATCTGCTTGACCTTGTGGCCCATGTCTTCGGCAATGATGCTGGCAGTGTCCTGATCCAGCACCTGGTTGATGGTAACCATGTTGCCGGCTTTGAACATGTACTTGATGACTTCGGCCGCTTTGATCGACATCTTCTGGGCCAGTTCGGCCACTGTGATGGTCTCGCCTATTACCACTTCTCGCACTATTGGTCCTGTCGGCTTCTCGAAGCCGTGTACATTGCGTTTCTTGTTCGCCTTGAGCTTGCCACCACCGCCACGACGGCGAGCGCCGCCATCATCGTCATCGCTGACGCGGGGTGCATTACGACCCTTGGCACTGTTACCACCGGCACGCTTGCGGCTGCGCTCTTCCTCTTCCTCGGCGCGGGTCGGCTTGCGATGCGCGTCCTTTTTCTTGGAATGGTCGGGCTTGTCTGCCGGCGGCGCGATGACCACAGGGGCGGCTGGCGGCTCAGGGGCTGCAACCGGCGCTTCAGGTTCGACCTTGGCAGGCTCGGCTGGAGCAGCTGCGGGCTGTTCTGCAGGGGCTGCCGCTTCTGGCGCCTTGGCAGCAGCTTCAGCTGCGACTCGGGCTTCCTCTTCCGCCTTGCGCTTCGCTTCAGCGGCTACCGCGGCAACGCGGGCTTCTTCGGCGGCACGCAGCTCATCAGCTTCACGCTGACGTTCAGCTTCCAGATCCACCGGATCGCGCTTCACGTAAGTCTTTTTCTTGCGCACTTCAACGTTGACCGTTTTGCTGCCAGCCACCCGCAGTGTGCTCACCGTCTTGCGCTTGAGTGTAATCTTGCGCGGCTCACCGGCAGACTCTCCACCATGGGAGTTCTTGAGGTAGGCCAACAACGCTTGCTTTTCCTCATCGCTCACGCGCTGATCCGCGCTGGTTTGAGGCAAACCGGCTTCCTGCATCTGCTGTAGCAGGCGCTCCAGGGGGGTTCCCACTACCTGGGCCAACTCTTTGACCGTTACTTCCGCCATTCAATTCTCTCCTCAGTCGGGTCCCTGCTTACGAGCAGGATAAAAGTACTAACCGACCGGTTATGCAAACCAGGGTGCCCGTGCGGCCATGATCAAGGCACCGGCACGTTCTTCGTCAATACTTTCGATCTCCAGCAGTTCGTCGATGGACTGTTCTGCCAGATCTTCCATGGTGATGATGCCTTTTGCGGCCAGGTGGAACGCCAATGAGCGATCCATACCTTCCATGTTCAACAGATCTTCTGCGGGCTGTACCTCGTCCAGCTTTTCTTCACTGGCAAGTGCCTTGGTCAGCAGCAGATCCTTGGCCCGCGACCGCAGCTCGGTGACGATATCTTCGTCAAAGCCGTCGATCGCCAGCATCTCCTCCATGGGTACGTAGGCAATCTCCTCAAGGGAGGTAAAGCCTTCTTCTACCAGGAGTTGCGCCAGATCGTCATCGATATCCAGCTCGTCGACGAAGGTACGCAGGATATCGCCAGTCTCGGCTTCCTGCTTGGCACGGATGTCTTCTTCGGTCATCACGTTCAGGGTCCAGCCCGTCAGCATGCTGGCCAACCGAACGTTCTGACCGCTGCGACCAATCGCCTGGGCGAGGTTATCCTCGGCCACTGCGATGTCGATAGTGTGCGCATCTTCATCCAGAATGATCGATGCCACTTCAGCCGGGGCCATGGCATTGATCACAAACTGGGCGAAGTTGTCGTCCCAGAGCACGATGTCGACGCGCTCGCCACCCAGCTCACCGGATACGGCCTGAACGCGTGAACCGCGCATACCGATACAGGCGCCCTGGGGATCAATACGCTTGTCCTTGGACCGAACGGCGATCTTGGCCCGCGAGCCCGGATCACGAGCAGCGCCCATGACTTCAATAAGCTCTTCGGCGATCTCGGGCACTTCGATACGGAATAGCTCGATGATCATTTCCGGACAGCTGCGCGACAATACCAACTGAGGACCGCGGTTCTCTGTACGGATGTCCTTCAGCAAGGCGCGGATGCGTGTACCTGTACGAAAGGTCTCACGCGGAATCATTTCCTCGCGCGGCAATACCGCTTCCGCATTGTTACCCAGGTCCACGATAACGCTATCGCGTGTCACTTTCTTGACCGTGCCACTGATGATCTCGCCCAAGCGATCCCGGTAGGCGTCGACAACCTGAGCACGCTCGGCCTCGCGAACCTTCTGCACGATGACCTGCTTGGCGATCTGCGCGGCAATACGACCAAATTCAACCGACTCGATCTTGTCTTCGATCACGTCACCGAACTTGACCTCGGGATCACGCTCCTGCCCCTGATCCAGGGTCAGTTGCATGCCAGGCTCTTCGAAATCCTCATCGGCGACCACAGTCCAGCGCATGAAGGTCTCGTAGCTGCCGGTGTGACGGTCAATAGCCACGCGAACATCCACTTCGTCTTCATAACGCTTCTTTGTAGCTGTTGCCAATGCCAGTTCCAATGCTTCGAAAATCACACCGGGCGGTACGCCCTTCTCATTGGAAACGGATTCCACAACCAGCAGCACTTCTTTGCTCATCGTATGCCTCGCCTAACGCCATCCATTGGGGCCACTAGAGCCCGAAATAATGCTCAAAACCGCGGAATGATATTGCTCTTGTCGATTGTGTCGATCGGCAGCAGGTACTCATGCTCTTCTACCTGCAAAATGACCTCATCACCCTCGACTCCACGGATGACACCTTGAAAATTCCGCCGTCCCTCGTAGGGTACGCGCAACTTGATCTTGGCCTGTTCTCCGACATGACTGGCGAACTGCTCAAGTGTAAACAACGGTCGGTCCATGCCTGGCGAGGAGACTTCGAGGGTGTAATCACCCGAGATCGGATCCTCGACATCCAGAACCGCACTCACTTGCCGACTGACCGCCGCGCATGCCTCGACGCTAACTCCCTCGGGATGGTCGATATAAACGCGCAACAGACTGTGTCGTCCCTGGGACAGATATTCCACTCCCCAACAACGATAGCCCAAAGCTTCGACAATCGGGACCGCAATGGCCTCCAACTCAGTCACTTTGCCGGACAAATTAACCGCCTCGCTTTCTTGAAAATAAACAATCTGAAAAACATGCACCAATAAAAAATGGGCATTAAAGCCCATCCCGTATCACACCGCCTGAGCGAACAGGACAGCTAATAAAAAGCCCCTGAAAAGGGGCCTTGAAACTGGTTGCGGGGGCAGGATTTGAACCTACGACCTTCGGGTTATGAGCCCGACG
>NZ_CAXBOV010000013.1:0-119496 GCF_963977355.1 uncultured Halopseudomonas sp.
TTGGCTTTTAACCAATTGGTCGTAGGTTCGAATCCTACACGACCCACCACTCAAATCCCTTCAGTAGAAAGTCCCCATACCAATCAGCACTGCATCGGCACCTTGCCGGTTCTTCGTGTGTCTGATTTTCCTGTCCGGTCGGCTGAGCCTGTTCGGACGTGCCACTCTCAGTAGCCACGCCCGCCTGACAGAACGCGCCCCCTAGTGCAGCTTC
This sequence comes from uncultured Halopseudomonas sp., assembly GCF_963977355.1. Classification (NCBI taxonomy): domain Bacteria; kingdom Pseudomonadati; phylum Pseudomonadota; class Gammaproteobacteria; order Pseudomonadales; family Pseudomonadaceae; genus Halopseudomonas; species uncultured Halopseudomonas sp. The sequence continues at coordinate 215 of NZ_CAXBOV010000013.1, forward strand.
AGCCTGGGCGCCGTGCTGCTGCCGATTCTGTCGCTGAGCATCAGCATCAAGGTGCGTGGAACGCCGTAGAGCGCCATCTGATGCATACGGTAGAGGGATACGTAGAACATCCGCGCCAACTTGCCTTCAAGCATCACGCTGCCTGTGAGATTGCCCATGAGATTGCCCACTGCGCTGAAGGTCGAGAGGGAAATAAGTGACCCGTAATCCCGATAAACGTATTCCTGTAATGGTTTGCCTTCGATAGCCCGCTTGAGGTTTTTTGCCAGCAGGGAGGCCTGTTGATGAGCTGCCTGCGCACGCGGCGGAACGAAACGTCCGTCCTCGCCGGTGGGGCATGCTGCGCAATCGCCGAATGCGAAAATGCGTGAGTCCAGGGTCGTCTGCAGCGTGGTGTACACCGCCAGTTGATTGATCCGGTTGGTCTCGAGGCCCAGTTGGGCAAGAAAGGCGGGGGCTCTTATGCCCGCAGCCCACACCTTCAGTGAGGCAGCGATATGCTCACCGTTTGCCAGGAGCAGCCCCTCGGCCGTTACCGCCTTGACTGGAGAGCCGGTGTGCAGATGTACGCCCAGTTCTTTCAGCGTATGGGTCACCGGCTCGCTGATGCGCTCAGGAAGAGCGGGCAGAACACGTCCACTGGCCTCAACCAGGTTGATGTGCAGATCCTCAGGTCGAATGCGGTCCAGACCATATGCCTGCAACAGGCGTGCTGCGTGGTGCAATTCGGCAGCCAGCTCTACCCCTGTGGCGCCAGCGCCGATAATTGCGACGTTGATCTTCTCGCTGATCTGACCTGCGCTGCTGGCCTGGGCCTTCATGTACTGGTTGAGCAGCAGCCGGTGAAAGCGTTCGGCCTGCTCTCGCGTGTCGAGAAACAGGCAATGTTCTGCGGCGCCTTCGGTGTTGAAATCATTGGTGTTGCTGCCTACCGAGACGACCAGATAGTCATAGGCGATTTCCCGTGGGGGAATGAGTTCCTCGCCGTTTTCGTCCTGGATTGACCGCAGGTAGATCACGCGACTCTCGCGGTCGATACCGTCCATGGCACCCAGTTGGAAATGAAAATGGTTCCACTTGGCCTGGGCTACATAGTTGAGTTCATCACCACTGGAGTTCAGTGACCCAGCCGCCACTTCATGGAGCAATGGCTTCCAGATATGAGTCATGTTGGTATCAACCAGGGTGATCAGCGCCTTGTTGCGCTTGCCCAGCTTGCGACCTAAACGGGTAGCCAGCTCTAGGCCGCCGGCACCACCACCCACGACCAGAATGCGGGGTAGAGATTCGGATGTTGCTACATGGGACATGGGAGAGACTCGACACAAAGAATGATCCGGGTCGGTCAAGCCAGGGGCGCCCTTTACACAAGCACCAGTGAGGCGAGCATGCGTGCGATCAGCCCCATGCCAATAACTGAGGCAAGAATAACTCCGAGCAACAGCCAGACATTGAAAGGCTTGCGCTCGACGCGGTTAGCCGGCTGATTTAGGTACGCATCAACGCGTTCCTGGTCTTCTGGGTAGAGGCGGCTGGGCATGCTGGCACCTTTGGCTTTGGCGCAACGCTTGGCTGCGGGGGCTGGCTTGACTAACGATGATCTTATTCTAGTCCCTGCTGCCGCAGATTGCATCAGCCTCTTTTGTGCACAATTGGGCCTACGCCCATAGTATTTCGTCATGTTAGTGCATCATTCAATGCCGTGAGCACCAAAGGCCTTGGTGCTATGCTCGCGTGGTCATCCGTACGAGGTTACCCCATGCTCTCAGTCGCCCTGTTGACTCCTGTGCAATTGATACTCGGCCTTGTGTTGTTTGCCCTGGCGGCTCTCTGGGCTTTGGCCAGAGTGTCCTGGGTTGAGTTGCTCGCCGATGAGCGCCGACAGCACCTTTGCTTTGGCAGTATTTTCGTATTGTTCGTGCTCTGGCTGGTGCGCCGCGATTTCGACAATGGACTGACTTTTCATTTTATTGGACTGACTGCGGTTACGCTGCTGCTCGACTGGCCACTGGCAGTGATCGCCGGCGCTCTCGCACAGCTGGCTCTGGTACTCCTGGGGCTGGATGATGCCGAAGCTTTTGGTGTCAACGGTATTCTGCGGGTACTGGTGCCGGTGCTGGTGACTGTGCTCATTAGCCGAGGTCTGGAGCGGCTTGAGCCGCGCAACCTGTTTGCCTATATATTCGTCAGTGGCTTCTTCGCCGCCGCCGCCGCGGCGGCGGCGGTGATTCTTCTTGGAATGGGACTATTGGCCTGGTCGGGAGAGCTATCGGCCCCTTCGAGTCTTATGGATGCTTTTGGCTACTTACTGCTGGTCGCGTTTCCAGAAGCCTTCATCAATGGCACGGTGATCAGTGCTCTGGTGGTTTTCTGTCCCGACTGGCTTGAAACATTCGATACGGATCGCTACTTGCAAGAACCGTTCGACAAACCATGATCGACCCTGCCCCAGGTCAATAACCTGCCATGTCTGATGTGCTGGAATAGGCTTTTTGCACGGAGAATTGCAATGTCTGTCTACAAGCTGGCTGAAAAAATAGTTATCGAGGGCATCGAGCAGGCGCAGCATGCCGGATATGGTGAGCAGGACCTGGCCAGGGCGCTGATGGCTGAAGTGCTCAATGTGTACAAGCGCGAGCGTTCAATGATCGACATAGCACACGAGCTGAACTTCCTCGCCGACAATCTCGACGAGGATACCGACTACGCCTTTATGCGGCCCTGACTCCTGACTGGTCGCAGGAGTCGGGCTGGATTGCAGTGATCGCTCAGGGCATGGTTACTTCAATTGTGCCGTTGGCATTCAAGGTAACGTCGGCCTGGCCGCCCTCAACCGACGGTGTGACGGACTCTGAATCGGCCATGGTCGCCATCTTTGCTCCGCGGTAGGCCATTGGCTGCATGAACTGAGTGTCAAGGCTGAGGTTGACCACCCGATACCCGCTGCCACCCAGGCTCTTTGCGGCGATATCGGCACGCGCCTGGAAAGCTGCAATGGCCTCGCGCATAAGCTGATTTTCAGTTTCGCGGCGCGCTTCGGGCGACAGGCTGAACCGCATGTCGGCCAGACTCAAATCAGTCATGAGTTGGCCCGTCAACGTAGACAGCGCGGCGAAATCGGTACTTTCAAGAACAATTTCGCCACGCTCGCGCCAGGCTATGATTTTCTCACCCTTTTCATCGTAAACCGGTTGGCTGCTGCGCGTGCCACTGGAAACCTCGACGCCCTTGGTCTGGCGCGCTGTCTTCAAGCTCTCGTTCAATCGCTGGGAGATACGTCGTGCCAGCTCGCCGGCATCCTTTCCCTGATCCTCTGCGTACATCCTTACAGTCAAAATGTCATGGCTGACCGCTTGTTGTACTTCGGCTCGCAGCGAAACCTGATTATATTGCTGTTCGTTAGCCAGCGCTTGGGTTGTACCCATGACGCAAGTGAGACCGAGTAACAGAGCGGAGAATGGCAAATGACGCATGGCTTGCTTCCTGTGTTGAGAATTCGTGAAAAGGAAGTGTAGTCAGTATTCAGCGCGTATGCTTCCTTATCCACGCTGCAACATCTGCTCAATGGCATGCGGTACAAGGGGACGTCTTTTTATGCGACGCTGTGACGCACCGTAGGCAACGTCGTTTTAGTCCTCGGTCCACCTATAATCGGAGGTTTACCCTTGGTGCGACGGGCTGTAATGGGCTTCAATATTCTTGCGTTATCACCTACACGGCAAAACCTGTGGCGGCTCATATTGATTCGTCTGCTGGTTTTGCTGGCGCAGAGCATGTCAGTGATGGGGGCCTACGTAAGTGGCTGGTTCCCGCTACCCTGGACGGCGCTTCTGGTTACCCTGGGTGCCTCGGCTGTGGTCAGTATTCTGACTCTCCTGCGCCTGTCACGGCGCTGGCCCGTTACGGATATGGAATACGGGATGCAATTGGCTTTCGATGTGCTGGTGCACAGCATTCTCCTGTATTTTTCCGGGGGGCCGACCAATCCCTTTGTGTCCTATTATCTGGTTCCTCTCACTATTGCTGCAGCAACCCTGCCGTGGTTCTACACGGCCTGTCTGGCCGGGCTGTCGGTGTTCGCCTATAGCCTGCTGTTGCTATGGTACGAGCCTCTGCAGGCTTTCGAGTTCACCATCGGGCGGGGTGTGATCAACCTGCATATGATCGGTATGTGGTTGAACCTGGCGATGAGTGCGGGTTTGATTACCTTTTTCGTTGTACGCATGGCCGCGGCCCTGCGTCAGCATGCCGAGCGCCTGGCCGAAAAACGTGAACAGGGTATCCGTGACGCGCAGTTGCTTGGCATCGCCAGCGTGGCGGCCGGCGCTGCCCACGAGCTTTCTACACCGCTGTCGACCATGAGCGTATTGCTGAAGGATTTGCGCAGCGACTACCCGGAAGGGGCTCTTCAGGAGGATCTGGCGCTTCTTCAGGAGCAGGTCGGTTTATGCAAGGAAAGTCTGCAGCAGATGGTGCGCCGCGCTGAGCTCACGCCTAGCCACCCGATTCAGGTTGAACCGGTGGACGCCTGGATGAAAATCCTCCTGGCCCGCTGGCAACTAATGCGCCCAGAGGCGTCATGGCAGTTACAACCTCTGCCACCCGGTGCGATACCGAGGATCAAGGCGAGTCCCGAGCTGGGTCAGGCAATGCTCAATTTGCTGAACAACGCCGTTGATGCCTGTCCTGATGATATAACCATTGCCCTGGAGTGGGACCAGAAACGCCTGCGACTGCTGATTCGCGATCATGGCCCCGGGGTTCCCTTGCATATAGCCGAACAGATAGGCACCGCTTTTGTGACGACCAAGGGTAAGAAAGGCTTTGGTCTTGGTCTTTTTCTCAGTCATGCGGCGGTCGAGCGCATGGGCGGTAGCGTCAAATTATTCAACCAGGACACGGGGGGCACATTGACAGAGGTCCTCCTGCCGATTGTGTGGGAGACAGAACATGACTGAAGAGATCGAACAGGAAGAGCAGCCCCTGTTGCTGTTGGTAGATGATGACCCCACTTTCACCCGGGTTCTGGCGCGGGCTCTCACGCGCCGGGGGCTGCGAGTGAATACCGCAGGTGATGCCGAGGAGGCAATGCAGCTGGCGAAGCAGGAACAGCCTGATTTTGCGCTGCTGGATCTGAAAATGGAGGGTGACTCCGGACTGGTTCTGTTGCCCCGGTTGCTGGAGGTGTACCCGGAACTGCGGGTAGTCATTCTGACCGGTTATTCGAGTATTGCCACCGCAGTAGAAGCCATTAAAAGAGGTGCCTGCAATTACCTGTGCAAGCCCGCCGATGCCGATGACGTGCTGACCGCACTGTTATCCGAGCAGGCCGATCCGGAATCCTTGGTAGCCGAACATCCGATGTCGGTTGATCGTCTGCAGTGGGAGCATATTCAGCGCATTCTGGCCGAGCATGAGGGGAATATCTCGGCGACTGCCAGGGCACTGGGCATGCATCGTCGTACCTTGCAGCGCAAGCTGCAGAAAAGGCCGGTTAGACGCTAGTGTTTGTATTGGGTTTTCGCGTATTTGCATATTTGCGTATAGGGTATTAGCAAGTACACCGAAAACAGGCGATACACATGTTTGCAGCAATGCGCTCCGACAAGATGCAGGCGCTTCATCTTTTCAGTGATGAGGCGACCGGACTGGAAGCTATCATAGCCATTCACAATACCCGGCTGGGGCCGGCGCTCGGTGGCTGTCGCTATATGCCCTACGCCAGTTTCGACGCGGCATGCGAAGATGCGATTCGGTTGGCCCGAGGTATGAGCTACAAGGCTGCACTCGCTGGGCTGGAGCAGGGCGGCGGCAAGGCAGTCATCATTCGTCCGGCTCATGTTCCGGATCGGGCCGCGCTCTTTGAATCGTTTGGACGCTGTATCGAGTCGCTTCGTGGTGGATATATTACCGCGGTAGACAGTGGTACCAGTAGCCAGGACATGGATTGCATCGCGCAACAGACCAACCATGTGACCAGCACCTATCAAGCCGGAGACCCGTCACCCCACACCGCCCTCGGTGTTCTGATGGGCATCAAGTCTGCGGCGCGTGTGCAGCTAGGGCAGGAGAGTCTGGCAGGGGTGCGAGTCATGTTGCAGGGCCTTGGTAATGTGGGCTATGCCCTGGCTGAAATGCTCGTAGTTGAAGGTGCCGATCTGCTTGTGGCCGATCTGGATGCGGGTAAGGTCAGGATGGCCGTGGATGACCTGGGCGCTACCCCAGTCGCCCCCGATGCCGTATTCGAAACGTCCTGCGATATTTTCGCGCCCTGCGGGCTGGGGGGTGTACTCGCTCCGGCCAGCATTGCCCAGTTGCGGTGTGCTGCCGTTGCAGGCGCTGCCAACAATCAATTGACCAACAGGGACGCGGCCAATCTTCTGAATGCAAGGGGCGTCCTCTACGCGCCAGATTACGTGATCAATGCAGGTGGACTGCTACACGTCGCGTTGACCCATCAGGGGGTCGCCGCCGGAGAGATTGCAGCACGGGTTCGTCGTATTGGCGAGCGGCTTGACAGCATTTTTGCCGAGAGCGTCGCTGAAGGACGCTCCCCGTCGGACATAGCCGACCACCAGGCCGAAGCAATTATCTACGGCGACTGACGCCCTTCGATGTGATCAACCCTTGTCCAGGCCAAAACGCTTGCGCAGTCTGGCGTCGAGGATCGAAGTGGGTAGCCAGCGCTTGAGGCGCACCATGCTGCGGCTACTCGTTCCTATCAAAGCCACTTCCGGGCGTAAAGGGTTCTTGATGTAGCTCATCAATTCCCTGGAGAACTTGTCAGCGCTGGTGGAGGTCGACTTTTGTGAGGCTTTGGCGCGCGCCTGCACGGCTTTCTCCCAGGGCTTGAACCAGGAGTCCTCTGCGATGGTAATGGCTGCACTGGCGTTATTGCCGAAGTCCGAGGCAATAGCACCTGGCATGACCGTCAGCACCTTGATGCCAAAGGGCGCCAGCTCCAGTCGCATCGCATCTGAAAGGGCATGGAGAGCTGCCTTGGAAGCACAGTAAACGCCAGAGAAGGGCGTCGTTGTTACGCCCGACACACTGCCTATATTGACGATCAAGCCTTTGCTGTCACGGAGCAGGTCACTCACCGCCCGTACCATTGCAACCGGTGCGAATACGTTGGTATCAAACTGCTTGAGCAGAGTGGCCCGGTCGGCATCAAGTATGGGGCCCATAGCGCCGTAACCTGCATTGTTTACCAATAAATCCAGCCGCCCGACTTCGGCACGCAGACGCTCGGCACAGGCCTGGACCTGGGACTCGTCGTTCACATCCAGTGTCATGGCCTTTGCGCCTCTAGCTACCAGCGCATCGAGGCTCTGCGTATTACGGGCAGTGGCCCAGACCTGATAGCCCTCATCGAGGCAAACATTGGCCAAAGCCTGGCCGATGCCGCTGGAACAGCCGGTGATCAATGCGACGGGTTGTGTCATGTGATGTGAGCCCTTGTTGTTATCAGTTATCGAGTTCGTCAATTTTGAAAAGAGGCGCTAGGGTCCGCCGCACGATAGCGCATATCTGAGGGGCGATAACCGCTACGCAGCGGTGGCAAGCTGAAGCAGCGTTGCCATTGGCCACCTGCTTCGATTGGCTCGCCAACGCGGTATTCGGCACCGGTAACACTGGTATCAAGCAGATTCCTCTGCTGGCCTGCCTGGCTGGCGTGTAGCTGCCATTCAATATTGCTGGCAATCAGGCCACTCTGGTTATCGATCCGTACACGCAGTGGTTTACCAAACTCGCAGCCCGCGGGCTGATAGTCGATGCTGATGTGCAGTTGATCGAGATGCTGATCATTTTGCCATTGGCGAACACCGACGAATGCTGCCAGCACCAAGGCCAGAGCAACCAGCACGCCGCTTGCAGGGAGCATGATGCGGGGATAACGCAATAGCAGAAATAGCCAGGCGACCAGCAGGACTATGCCCAGAGGCATGAGAGTCTCCTTTACGGATCAAGGGTATGACTTTATCAGACCTGACGCTTCAACACATCGCAGTCGAGTCCCAGCCGAACAATTCACAGCTGTTATGCAGACAGGCGCGAGCGAGAACGTCAGCCTGTTCGTGACGAATCTCTGCGAGTATTTCACAGATACGCGGAAGATTGCCCGGAGTGTTGCGCTCATATGGTTGAAAGGCGGGCGCCATGTCCGGCGAATCGGTTTCCAGTACCAGGCTCTCGATCGGTAATTGAGCCAGGACCCGATGCATTCGTTTGGCCTGGGGCCAGGTAGCGGCACCGCCAATACCCAGCTTGAAGCCGAGCCGGATATACTCGCGCGCTTCCTCCAGGCTGCCGGAGAATGCATGCACAATGCCCGCGCGGCGCAATTTCATGTGCTTGAGCAGCGCGATGGTAGGCGCATGGGCGCGCCGAACGTGCAATAGCGCTGGAAGATTGAAATCAGCGGCCATTGCCAGCTGGGTCTCGAACAGATAATGCTGGCGCTTGCGATCCAGTTCTTCTACATAATAGTCCAGCCCTATTTCGCCTACCGCGCAGCATTTGGGCTCGCCAGCCAGCCGGCCGAGCCATTCACGCAACTCTGTCAGATGTTCATCCAGATGCTCCCCAAGAAAAACCGGATGCAGCCCTAACGCTGCATATATGCTGGGTTCTGTTTGCGTGAGGTCCCATACCGCCGCCCAGTTGGCCTGGCTCACCCCTAGAACCACCAGCCGACTTACGCCAGAGTTGCAGGATTGCTCTACAACCGCGCTTCTGTCTGCGGCAAAGGCAGCGAAATCCAGATGAGTATGGGTATCGATATAGCGCATGGTTCAGCGCGGGGCAGTGACACTGGATGAGGTGTTCTGATTCAGAATCAGGTTATCCAGCAATACAGGCCGCCCGATGTGGAAGCCCTGGGCGTAATCCACACCAATGGAGCTGACCACGTCTAGAATTTCCTGGCTGGAAACAAACTCGGCCACAATTTTCTTGTTCAGGAAGTGGCCCATTTCGGTGATGGAGCGCACCAGTGCGTAATCGAAATTATCCGTGACGATATTGCGCACGAAGGTGCCATCAATCTTTATGTAATCGACGGGTAAACGCTTGAGATAGGCATAGGAAGATTGGCCAGTGCCAAAGTCATCCAGCGAAAAGCGGCAGCCAATCTCTTTCATCTCGTTGATAAAATCTGCAGCATCCTCGAGGTTGTCGATCGCTGCGGTTTCAGTAACCTCGAAGATCAGCTTGTCGCGTGGCACGTCAAAACGCACCAGTGTGGCAAAGATGAAGTCGAGGAAGGAATCATCGTTGAGTGAACAGCCCGATAGGTTGATTGAAAATCCGCCAAACTGATCCAACTCCTCCCTGTGCGCCGACATCCAGCTGAGTACTGTTTCGATGACCCAACGGTCGACTGCGCCCATTCGGTTGTATTCTTCCGCCGCCCGGATGAAGTCAGCGGGAGGCAGGTGTTCGCCATTTTCGTCAACCACCGTGAGCAGCGTTTCGTAGTGCATGTCGATGGCCCGGTCGCTCTGTATGGGTTGTATCTTCTGACAGCGGACCTTCAAAAGTCCCTCGTCCAGGGCATGGTTTATTCGGGTGACCCAGGAGATTACCTCGTCGCGCTCGCGGAAGCGGGTGTCTCCGGGTTTGACTGTCTGGATATCACGGTGCCCGGATTTTTTGCAAAGATCCGCTGCTGACTCGACCGTTCTGAGTAGCTCCATTGGGTCTGCGGCGTCACGATCAACAGCCATCATTGCCACGGCCGACTGAATGGTGAAGCTGTGCTCCCCACTGACAAAACGATTGCGTTCAACCGCGTTTTTCAGTTGCTCGGCCGTTCGATGATCCGCATGCCGGGATTGGGAAGGCAAGAGCACGCAGAACTGATCAACACCTACCCGTCCTGCAATAGCGTCGGACTCAAGTTCAGCAAGAATGGTCGCCGCGATGTCCCGCAAAAAATCATCACCCACCTCATAGCCGCAGGTATTGTTAATCAGCTTGAACTGCAGAATATCGATGAAAATAAGTATATAGCGGTTCTTTCCTTCCTGGGCCTGGTCGACACTCTGGGTCAGCCAGCGGACAAATTCACGGCGGGTGCGCAGACCGGTCAGAGGATCGTGTGCAGTTTCCAGCGCCAGCTTGTCGTAAACCTTCTGAACCAGGGCGTCGAGGCCCTGTTCCAGCGCGGGCATGCTCTCATCATTGAGAATGCTTAGCTGCCCATCGCGCAATTTCTCGGCGACCTCGTTGAGCGTCAGTTCAGCCGCTTTCATGCCCCGATGGTTACTGAATACGTAGCGGCTGCAGGCTTCTGCGACCCAGGCCAAATATAGAAGTTGCGGTTCGGAATTTGGCGCTTGGCCTTCCAGCCACTGTCCCACTTTCAGGTTCCGAGCACGCTTGAGCCACCGTTGTAACTGGCGGTCCTGGGTTGCGGTTTCATTAGTCTCCTCTTGCAAGGGGCTGACAAACTGTACATGACTGATGGATGGATCATCCGGATCGGCCAGAAGGATTTCCAGGTTACGCACCAGCGTCTTGTGGCCCAGTCCTGAGTGCGGGATCTTTGAAAGTCCCTTGGCAATCAGCCCCAGTAGTTTCTGTTCGCTGAAGCGCAGGCGGCTCTGGTCGTAAGCCCCAGGGACAGTTCGCACCAGCAGTTGATCAATCACCACCAGAGTCATTTCCCACGCGAGGCTGGAGACACCCTCACGCAGGTAGCTCAGACGCATCAGTTCTTTCCAGCCATTATCGACCAGATCGATTATTGGCTGGGCTACAGGTTGAGCGCCAAGGAGTCGGTAAAGCTCCCAGTCGATCAGCAGGTTGGCCTGGACAATCCGCTGCTGTCCTTCGCAAGCCTCGGTTACCCGCGTCAGGTTGCGTTCGAAAAAATGTTTTTCACGGCCAACCAGTTCATCCAGATTTTCGAGCGCACGGGTAAAACCGCTGTTATCGTCGCTCTGATCCTCCAGCAGGCTGGAAATCGTATCGATAATGACCGGTCGATTCTGATTGATATTGATGCTGCGTCGGTCCGACAGCAATGCCAGGTAATTGACCGCCTGGCGGGCGGGGTGGAAGTCCGCGGAGAATAAGGTTGGATCCTTGAGCATGACCTTGAGAATCGGCACTTCGAGCTTGCGCAACTCATGGCGCAGATCTTCAAGCACCCGTTCGTTCTGGACAATATTGTCGAAAAGACCTTCCACCATGTCGGCAGAGTCGCACTCATGACTGCTGACCTTGCCATCAATGCCTCCGGCCTGGAGCAAATAATGCTTCAGGGCGCCGGGTTCATCCAATCGCGACGTACCTCTGAGGACGTCACCTTGCACCCGATGCAAGGCATCGAGTACCTCAATCTCGGGAGGCCCCTGGGGCGTTATGTCCTCTACTTCGGGGCGCGTCGTGCCGGCGGGCGAGCCAGACAACTGGCGCTGCATCGACCAGAGGCGAGATGCTGCCGTGAATGCAGCCTTTATGCGGCCCACAGGGCTGCTCGACGAATTCGCGCGGTCGCCGATGCCGGAGAACAGGCCCGAGTTGGAGTCTGAAGCCCCATTCGCCCCAGCCGGTGCCTCCGTCACGGTGCTTACACTTGTCTCACCTTTGGAGGCTGCGCCTGATGCGACAGGCTCTTGCGTCGTTTCCGGCTTTGCTGGGGATTCATTCTGGGAAGAGCTAGCATTCTGGCTGGCCAGGTAGCGACTTACGTTCAGATCCGGCAACACGCCGGCGTCTATCAGTAGGCGGTTGAGCGTTGCATAGACGTCATCAAGCTCCAGTAGGATGATTTCGTGAAAGACTTGAAAGAGAAGCCTGAGTGCCTGATTGCCCAGGTGCAAATGACGAACGGCATCCGCCAGGGCTAGGCCTAGAGCCGACGGCGAATAGGGGTTGCCGACTTCGGGCGTCTGCACGTTTGAGAAGGCAGCATCCAGACGTAGTTGCAACTCGAGGAGCTCTGCACGCAAATGCAGCTCCGCCTTGGAAATCGATACGCGAACCACAAGCCAATCTTCGAATTCGTCCTTTTCGATCAGCGCCAGTGTGGACCGCGTATGTCTGGGCTGGTCCTCGTCGCCTGTTTGGGCATCCTGGGAAAGGCCGGTAAGGGTAAGTGCCTCGTTGGTAACTGAGCCGATGACCTGCGATCCGATACGCGACTCCTGCGCATTTAAAAGGGCTCGCGCGTCCAGCAGCTTCTGGCGCCCATCGAATGTCTTGCCTGCGTCAGCTTCTTCCGCAAACGCCTCTCCCAGTCGCTTGAAAAGCCGGCTCATATGCGTGTCGAGGAAGCGACGAACAACCTGGTTTGTGGCACCGATCAGGCTGGCTTGCTGGGTATGGGTCAGAGGGCGCTGGCCAGGTTTGGGGCGCCATTGGGTCTCGTCCCCGCTCGTTGCAGCCCGTTGAAGTTGGACCAGTTCAGGGGGGTTGTTCTGCTGGAATCGCAGGCCAATGCCGTTTCCGGATGCGTGGACGATATCTACCGGGATGCGCGTTCGAGCAGTTTTACTGCCAAACAGGACCGCAGTCTTGATGGTGCGATCACTGATCAACGCATCCAGCTGGCTTGTGCGACGGACGTCATTCAGCGACAGCAGCATTCCGCCTTGACTGAAATCCTTGATGGAGCAGCCAAAGTCTTCGATATCATCGACGCGAAATACTGCGTCTATCGAAACGCTCTGGCGCGCGTATCGCCTTTTATCCACTGCTGAGTCCTGATTACGACCGAGAAATTCCCTTGTGAATCAGTCTAGCGCTGTTGGGCAGGAAAATCAGTCAAAAATGCTTTCAGTTAACTGATTTTCACTCATTTGGGTGGTTCGGATTCGGTGGTTTGTTACAAAGCACTGAGCTGCAACTCAGTGATGCTCACGCGTGGCGAGGAAGCGAATATCCGGCCAGCGCTCCTCCGTAAGGCTCAGGTTGACCCGGGTAGGCGCGAGGTAGGTCAAATGTCCGCCACCGTCGATCGCCAGGTTTTCCATTGCCTTGTTGCCAAACTCTTCGAGCTTTTTCTTGTTGTCCGACTCCACCCAACGCGCCGACCAGACAGTGACTGGCTCGTATATGCATTCAACCTTGTACTCTTCTTTCAGGCGACTGGCGACCACATCAAACTGTAGAACACCAACGGCGCCCAGGATGATGTCATTGCTGCGCTCAGGGAAAAACACCTGGGTTGCGCCTTCCTCTGCGAGCTCCTGGAGTCCCTGACGCAGTTGCTTGGACTTGAGCGGATCTTTCAGGCGAACCCGGCGAAACAGCTCGGGCGCGAAGTGTGGGATGCCGGTGAAGCCCAGGCTCTCGCCCTGGCTGAAGGTATCGCCGATCTGGATCGTGCCGTGATTGTGCAGGCCAATGATGTCGCCGGCCCAGGCTTCCTCAAGGTGCTCGCGCTCGGCTGCGAAAAAGGTCAGGGCATCGGGTATGCGCAGCTCCTTGCCGGTGCGTACATGGTGCAGTTTCATGCCTTTTTCGTACTGGCCGGAGCATATTCGCATGAACGCGATACGATCCCGGTGCTTGGGATCCATGTTCGCCTGGATCTTGAACACAAAACCGGTGAAGGCATCTTCTGCAGGGCCCACCGTGCGCTCGTTGGCGGCCCGTGGCAGGGGCGGCGGTGCCCAGTCCACGATGGCGTCGAGTACCTGGCTTACCCCGAAGTTGCCCAAGGCGGTGCCAAAGAACACCGGCGTCATCTTGCCGTCGAGGAAGGCTTGCTGATCAAATTCGTGACAGGCCCCCTGCACCAGCTCAAGCTCATCGACGAAGCTGTCGTAGAGGTCGTCGAGGTGTTCGCGAGCCTCGTCCGAATCCAGTTTGCTGATGATTCTGTTCACCGTGCGTTCGTGGCCGTGACCTGTCTCGTAAACGATGATCTCGTCGCGGCTCAGATGATAGACGCCCTTGAAGTCGCGATAGCAGCCAATGGGCCAAGTGATTGGCGCGGCCTTGATATTCAGTACTGCTTCGATCTCGTCAAGGAGTTCGATAGGGTCGCGAATGTCGCGGTCGAGCTTGTTAACGAAACTGACGATTGGCGTGTCGCGCAGACGACATACGTCCATCAGGGCAATGGTCCGAGGCTCGACACCCTTGCCGCCGTCCAACACCATCAGAGCCGAGTCGACCGCGGTCAGGGTGCGGTAAGTGTCCTCGGAAAAGTCTTCGTGGCCCGGGGTGTCGAGCAGGTTGATCATGCATTCACGGTAGGGAAACTGCATGACCGAGGTGCTCACCGAAATGCCGCGCTGCTTCTCCATTGCCATCCAGTCGGACGTCGCATGTCGATCGGACTTGCGCGCTTTCACCGTGCCCGCCACGTTGATCGCCTGCCCCATAAGTAGCAGACGTTCAGTGATCGTAGTCTTGCCCGCGTCGGGGTGAGAGATGATGGCGAAAGTGCGTCGTTTGGCGACTTCGGCGGCGTTGTTGCTCATTGAGACCCTTGCTGAATAGCTGGCGTGTTTGATGTGGCCGGCGATTATACCCCATAAGCCCGCTTGAGCTCATGCCCGACCGGTTACTGTGCATCCTCTGTGCAGAATGGGCTTGTGTTGCACCGCGATAAAGCAGGGGAAGGCGATGCTGACATAATTCTGAAACAATATTTCCAGCAGAAACAGAGCGATGTAAAAGTTGGTATGGCTATTGCTGAAGGCTCGAATGAGGCAAGTCGTGCAGCGCAGCTGTCCGGCACTCATTCGATTGATTGGGCAAAGGCGTCCACCGGTATATCCATCTAATGGCTATATCTGTGGACGCCTTTTTTTGTGCGCGTTATTTACCATTGGGGAAGCCGGAATGAAAATCATGACCTTCGCAAGCACAGACAGGGATGCAAAACGACAAACGGGGATGGGGGGGCTGATCAAAGCGGGTATCGCCCTGGCATTGATGGGTGGTTGTGGTATTGCCGGTGCTCAGAATAGCTCGCTAGCTGACGCAATCACTTCGGGCAAGACAACACTGGATCTGCGCTACCGCTACGAGTGGGTGGATCAGGACAATCCTAGCAAGAACGCCAATGCATCAACGCTGCGCACACGGCTCAATTATGCCACTGGTACTTACCAGGGCCTTGCAGCCTTCATTGAGTTCGATGATGTCAGTGTGGTCGGCTCGGAACGCTACAACAATGCTACCCGGTTGCCCAGCGCTGAAACTCAGTATTCGGTGGTCGCCGATCCGGAAAGTACTGAAATCAATCAGCTGTTCCTGAGCTATGCAGGCTGGCCTGACAATCTTTTGAAGTTTGGGCGCCAGCGGATTATCTACGACAACGCCCGTTTCATCGGTAATGTTGGATGGCGGCAGAACGAACAGACCTATGATGCGTTCAGTCTGGTTAATAGTGCCCTGGCCGATACTCAGTTGAGCTACGCCTATATTGACAAGGTCAATCGCATTTTTGGCGATGACTCGCCGATTGGTGAGTTCGACATGCGCACACACTTGCTTAATCTGGGTTACAGCGGCTGGGATCTGGGCAAGCTGAGTGTCTACGGTTATTTCCTTGAGTTTGTCGATACCCCTGCAGCCTCCAACCGAACTCTGGGGGCGCGCTTCGTCGGAGACTATCCACTTGGTGCTGACTCGCGACTGCTGTATGCACTGGAATACGCCAAGCAGGATGACTACAAGGATGGTGCTTCGAATATTGACGCCGATTATTATCTGCTGGAACTGGGCGCCGCCCTTGGCGGTATGTCTGCTCGTTTAGGTCACGAGGTTCTGGGTGTGGATGGGAGTGCCTTCAGCACCCCCTTGGCCACCGCGCATGCGTTCAACGGCTGGGCCGACGTGTTTCTGGTTACGCCAGCCGATGGCCTGCAAGATAGCTATCTGAAGCTCGCTGGCACGCTGTCCGGTACCGGCTTGGCCGCGGCCTATCATGATTTCTCGGCTGACCGGGGTGGTGACAACTATGGATCTGAGATCAACCTTCAAGCGACACGAAGTTTTGGTCGGGTAAACATGTTGGCCAAGTACGCGCGCTATCGGGCTGATGATTTCGCCGTTGATACCAGCAAGTTCTGGTTGATGGCTCAGGTGACCTTCTAGTCCGGCACTTTCGATTGATCAGTTGATTGCCGTATCGATCTATTGTTGGATCAAGCCGGGCAGGGTGACCTGTCTGGCATTTTATCCAGCGACCGCTGAATGAAGGCAGTCAGGGCATTTTTGTCGATCTGTTGTAAGCGCAGGCCCAGTTTGGTACGGCGCCAGAGAACGTCGTCTGCTGTTAAAGCCCATTCGTTTTTAATCAGATACTTCACTTCGCAGGCATACAGATTGGCACCGAAATGTTCGCCAAGATCTGCTATAACGCCGCACTCACCAAGCAGGTCCCGGGACAGAGTGCCGTAGGTACGTACCCAGCGCGCGGCCAGGTCTGCGGGCAGCCAAGGATAGCGTTTGGCAAAATCGGCTGTGAGGGATGCATGGTCCGCAAAATCGCCCCCCGGCAAGCTGGCGCTGCGTGTCCAGGCTGGGCCCGCCTGGGGGAAGAATTCACCGAGACTATCAACTGCTGCTTCGGCCAGTTTGCGGTAGGTGGTGATCTTGCCGCCGAAAACAGACAGTAGTGGAGCGTTTCCGGGCTTGGCGTCAAGCTCGAATGAATAATCACGGGATGCTTTCTGGGCACTGGCTGACTCGTCATCCATCAGTGGTCGTACCCCGGAAAAGTCCCAGACGATATCCCCGAGGCTAAGTTGCTGGCGAAAGTGATCATTAACCACGTCAATCAGGTAGGTCTTTTCCTCTGGTGATATGCATACCTCGGACGGATCGCCTTCATAGTCGACATCCGTGGTGCCTATCAACGAGAAGTCATCCTCGTAAGGGATGACAAAAACTATTCGCCCATCCTTGTTCTGGAGAATGTAGGCCTGCTCGCCAATATCCATGCGAGGCACAACAATATGGCTGCCCTTTACCATGCGTATCTGTCTGGGCGCGGTTTGTTGCAGTGCTTCACTGAACAGGCGACTGACCCAGGGGCCTGCAGCGTTGATCAGTGCGCGGCAGCTATGACTGCTAGTTGCCCCGGTCGACTGGTCCTGCAGGGTAACGTGCCATAGGCCGTCGTTCCGTTCGGCCCGGATGCAACGGCTGCGCGTACGTATCGTGGCGCCGTGCCGATGCGCGGCTGTGGCGCAGAGAACTACAAGGCGCGCGTCATCCACCCAGCCGTCTGAGTATTCGAAGCCACGATCAATACTACTTACCAGAGGGCTGTCACCCCCGAACTGCAAGCTGCGGGAGGCTGGTAGCAGCTCGCGTTTGGCCAGGTGGTCATAAAGGAAGAGGCCAATGCGAATCATCCAGGCTGGCCGGAGATGCGGCCGGTGGGGCAGGCGAAAGCGCAGGGGCCACATTATATGAGGTGCATTGCGCAGCAGCGCCTCGCGTTCGGCCAGTGCCTCGCGGACCAGACGGAATTCATAGAACTCGAGGTAGCGCAGGCCGCCGTGAATCAGTTTGCTGCTACGTGAAGAAGTTGCCGACCCCAGATCGTCCATCTCACAGAGCAATACTTTCAATCCGCGCCCGGCAGCATCCATTGCAATACCACTGCCATTGGCGCCACCGCCAATGACAATAACATCCTCAATTTGCTGCGTTGGCTGGCGTTGTAACATCGAACGGCCCCGGTCGCTGTTTGAAAAGTGTCTTTCAATACTACACATCAATTCGCGTTCGGGTCATGTGTATCGCTGAATGCGATGCAGGCAGAAGCGTAGCAACGCGCTTTGTGACGCACATCAGGGGTGCGTTGTCTCGGTTTCTGCACTGAAGCAAGGCATTTACATCCGCGGGCGGTGCGGATGATTTTGTTTTTTTACAACCAAATCAAGTGCATGTGATTTCTGGCATAACCATTGCTCACTGAAACAATAGCTAACGATACTTTTGGTGTTTAACAGCTTTCATCACATTTTGGGCAAAGGCGTCCACCGGCATGATCCATTCAGGTCATGCCCGTGGGCGTTTTTTTATGCGCGTCTTTCAGACGTAGCCTCTTTGCCGAAAGACATATAAGTCAGAGGAGACCGACCATGAACCTTTTTTCCGTAAATAATTTGTCATCGGGTGCAGGGTGCAGCCCCCGCAGCTTAGCCATGGGTTTCGGCCTGGTTGTCGGGCTGGGCCTGTTGTCGGTAGGAAGTGTCCAGGCGCAGGGCGCCCTGGAGAAGGAGGATCTCAAGTTCGGCTTCATCAAGCTGACCGACATGGCGCCCCTGGCGATCGCATACGAGAAAGGTTACTTCGAGGATGAGGGTCTCTATGTCACGTTGGAAGCACAGGCCAACTGGAAGGTCCTGCTGGACAGAGTAATTGACGGCGCGCTGGATGGAGCCCACATGCTGGCCGGGCAGCCCCTGGGTGCAACCATCGGCTTTGGTACCGAGGCGCATATCGTCACCGCGTTCTCAATGGACCTCAACGGCAATGCGATTACCGTCTCAAACGATGTGTGGGAAAAGATGAAGCCGCATGTAGCCCACGAGAACGGCAAGCCGGTCCACCCGATCACCGCTGACGCGCTCAAGCCAGTGGTTACCGAGTATCGCAATCAGGGTAATCCGTTCAAGATGGGCATGGTTTTTCCAGTTTCTACACACAACTATGAACTGCGTTACTGGTTGGCGGCGGGTGGCCTGCATCCGGGCTTCTATGCGCCACTCAAAGGCCACAGCTCGGGTCAGCTCAATGCCGACGTGCTGCTATCCGTGACCCCGCCGCCGCAGATGCCCTCGACCATGGAGGCTGGCACGATTCACGGTTATTGCGTAGGTGAGCCCTGGAACCAGCAGGCAGTTGCCATGGGTATTGGCGTGCCGGTCGTCACCAATTATCAGATATGGAAGAACAACCCTGAGAAAGTCTTTGGTGTCAGCAATGAATGGGCCGAGCAGTATCCCAATACGCATATTGCCGTGGTCAAGGCACTGATCCGCGCGGCGAAATGGCTGGACGAAAACGACAATGCCAACCGGGAGGAAGCGGTGGAGATTCTCTCTCGCTCCTACTACGTGGGTGCCGATGCAGAGGTCATTGCCAACTCCATGACGGGCACCTTCGAGTACGAGAAGGGCGATAAGCGGCCAGTACCCGACTTCAATGTGTTTTTCCGCCACAACGCCACTTATCCGTTCTACTCGGATGCGATCTGGTTTCTGACCCAGATGCGCCGCTGGGGCCAGATCCCCGAAGGCAAACCGGACAGCTGGTACATGGACACCGCGAAAAAAGTCTATCGCCCCGATATCTATGCCCAGGCTGCTACTGCCTTGATCAGCGAAGGGAAGATGCAGGCCTCGGAATTTCCTGATTTCGCCACCGAAGATGGCATACGCGATACCGCCAGTGAATTCATCGATGGTATTCCCTACGACGCCAACAAGCCCAATGCCTACCTGGACAGTCTGGCGATTGGTCTAAAGGGCGATGAGTCGATTTGAATCCACTACAACCATCAAGGCAGGTTATGTCATGAGCAGAATCATTCATTACATGGAAATGACCGGCTTCAACTGGCTGGTACCGGTGGTTCGGCTCGCCAAGGGTGAGAATCGCCGGGAGCAGGCGCTGGATCTGTTCAATCAGCTCGGACTGCCGCTGATTGCCATCGGAATCTTTCTCCTGCTTTGGGCCGGCGCGGCCTCGCAGGTCAAGACCAGTCTGGGCGAGCTGCCAGGTCCGGTACAGGTATGGGAGCAGGCCGGTAACCTCTACGACGACCACCTGCGTGAGCGTGAGCGAGGCGAGGCGTTTCTCGAGCGTCAGCGGGTGCGTAATGAGGAGCGTTTGGCCGCTGATCCTACAGCAGAGGTACGCTGGCGCGAGTACACAGGGAAGGCAACCTTTATCGACCAGATCTTCACCAGTCTGAAAACCGTATTTGCCGGCTTTGTTGTCGCGAGTCTGATAGCGATTCCGATTGGGGTTGCCTGTGGCCTGAGCCAGAAGCTGTATCACGCAATCAGTCCGCTGGTGCAGATACTCAAGCCGGTCTCACCGCTGGCCTGGCTGCCAATAGTGACCATGGTAGTGAGCGCGGTATACGTATCGGATGATCCTTTCTTCCAGAAGTCCTTCATCACCTCCGCGATCACGGTCACGTTGTGCTCGCTGTGGCCCACTCTGATCAATACAGCCGTTGCGGTGGGCTCGATTGATCGGGACTGGATCAACGTCGGCAAGGTCATCCGTTTGCCGTTATCGAGCCAGGTATTCAAGATCGCCATTCCTGCGGCACTGCCAATGATCTTTACCGGTCTGCGGATATCCCTGGGCATCGGCTGGATGGTCCTGATCGCCGCGGAAATGCTGGCGCAGAATCCCGGCCTGGGCAAGTTCATCTGGGATGAGTTCCAGAACGGCAGTTCTGATTCCCTGGGTCGTATCATGGTTGCAGTGCTGACCATCGGCTTTATCGGTTATCTGCTCGACTGGATGATGGTGACGCTGCAGAAGTGTCTTTCCCATGACAAGCAGGCTGGCCAGTAAACGGTAGCCACACACAAGAGGTATCCCCATGTCAGTTATCCAAATGATCCGCGAACTGAGTCCGGGCGAACCAGCCCGGGAGTCAGTCGCTCCTTCCGAGCGCAGCAATACCGGTTTTCTTGAGCTGAGCGGCGTATCGATTGATTTTCCTACCCGTGGCGGTGTTTTTCGCGCCCTTGATAACGTCAATCTGAAAATTGCCAAGGGTGAGTTTGTATCCGTTATCGGGCATTCCGGCTGCGGCAAATCCACTGTTCTGAATATTGTTGCCGGGCTTAGTCAGGCCACCGAGGGTGGGGCGATCCTGCAGGGGCGTGAGGTTAATCAGCCGGGGCCAGACCGGGCTGTGGTGTTCCAGAACCATGCCCTATTACCCTGGCTGACCTGTTATCAGAATATCGAGTTGGCAGTTAAGACCATCTTCAAGGGACGCAAGAACCGCAAGGAAATGCGCGAATGGATCGAGCATAACCTGCGGCTGGTGCATATGGATCATGCGATGCACAAGTATCCCTCGGAGATATCCGGTGGTATGAAGCAGCGCATCGGTATTGCCAGAGCTCTGGCCATGGAGCCGATTCTGTTGTTGATGGATGAGCCCTTTGGCGCCCTGGATGCTCTGACCCGTGCGCACCTGCAGGACTCGGTCATGGCCATTCAGGCCGAATTGAAGAACACCGTGCTGATGGTTACCCATGACGTCGATGAAGCGGTTCTGTTATCAGACAAGATCGTCATGATGACCAATGGTCCAGCTGCGAGTATCGGAGAGGTTCTGGATATACAGCTTGAGCGCCCGCGCGAGCGCTTGAGCCTGGCCGGCGATACACGTTACAACCAGTACCGCGCAGAAGTCCTGCGGTTTCTGTATGAGCGGCAGCGTCGACCAGAGGAAGCCTGAGAGTCATGCCATCTGAGGGTCCAGGTCTGAACCTGTGACCACGAGGTCCTCAAGCAGCACTGGCAATCCATGCACGTGACCCTGGGCGTAGTCGACGCCGATCGAAGTAACCGTTGCAAGGATCTCCTTGTTGGTGACGTATTCAGCCACCACCTGCTTTTGCAGATAGTGGCCCATCTCGGTTATTGAGCGCACCAAGGCGAAATCCACGTCGCTGGTGGTGATCTCCCGAATAAAAGTACCGTCGATCTTGATGAAATCCACTGGCAATCGCTTGAGGTAGGAATAGGACGATTGACCCACACCAAAATCATCCAGGGAGAAGCGACAGCCGATGCTGCGCATCTCCGAGATGAAGTCTGCAGCGTCCTCAAGATTGGCAACAGCGGTACTTTCGGTGATCTCGAAAACCAGCTTGTCTCGGGGTACCTGGTAGCGCACAAGGGCATCAAAAATGAAGTCGAGGAAGGTCTCGTCGTTCATGGAGTGTCCGGACAGATTGATCGAAAATCCGCCAGACATGCGCAGTTGCTCGGGATGCTCCATCATCCAGCGCAGGACCGTCTCGATCACCCAGCGATCCACCGAGCCCATGCGGTTGAAGTCCTCTGCAGCCTTTATAAAGCCAGCGGGTGGTATGTGTTCACCCTGTTCGTCAATAACGGTGAGTAGCACTTCATAGTGGGGCAGTTTCGGTCCATCGGTATTGGCCAGCGGGGCGATCAACTGACAGCGCAACTTGAGGTTATCCTCATCGAGTGCTCGGTTGATGCGGGTAACCCAGGTCATTACCTCGTCAAGCTCTTCCAGCCGCTGATCCCCGGGCAGCACTATCTGAATATCTTTGGATCCCGCCCGCTTGGATAATTCAGAGGCGGTCTCGACCGAACGCAGGAGCTCCATGCCCTTCTTGTTCCGCTGATCAAAGCCGAGCATCGCAATCGCGGCATGTATGACGAAGCTCTGGTCCTTCTCGACAAAACGGTTGGTTTCTATAGTGGACTTGATCTCGACGGCTACGCGGTAGCCCGGACCGTCCGAGCGGACCGGCAGTAGCAAGGCAAACTGGTCTGCACCGACCCGACCAATCATTATTTTATTGTCGGTGTCGGTATCTGAGCCTACCCCTGTGCTGGCAATGGAGCGTAGACGCTGGGCAAGTTCGCGAAGAAATCGGTCCCCGGCCTCGTAGCCGCAGGTGTTGTTGATGACTTTGAACTGTTGGATATCAATAAAAATCAAGGTGTAGGCCTGGCTATTCTGGCGGGCCTGCTCAATGCACTCGGTTAGACAGCGTGAAAACTCCTTGCGGGTCTGTAATCCAGTCAGTTGATCATGGGACGAGTCGAACGCCAGCTTGTCGTACATTTTCTGAATCAGTGCGTCCAGACCCTGGTCCACCGCGGGCAGGGCAGCCTCATGCACGGGTTCGAGGCTACCGTCACGCAGGCGCTTGGCAACATCATCAACGGGGAGTGCGAGGCTGCGGGTTCCCTGGCGATTGGCGAACATGAACTGGTCCGTGTCGTCAGCCACCCACAACAATTGCAGAAGTTGTGTGGGTGCGGAATCCGATGTGGCTTCGAACCATTGACCGGTATCCAGTGCCCGTGCACGCTTGAGCCAGCGCAGGAGGTTCTTGTCCGTGTCGGTCTGTTGCGCCAGACGTTCTTCCAGCAGGTCGCTGTCCAGCTCGGCGCCGGTATAATGCACCATTGGGGTCGTTGGCGTGATGCCGGTCGCTAGCAGTTCACGCAGTGAGTCAATCAATTCGTCCTTTGAGCGCGTTCCCTGGGACACCTTGGACAGTCCGGCCACCACCGGTTCGGCCAGCTCGCTCGCGGAGCCGGTTGGCGAATGACCGGGGTCACGCTCGAGTTGCAGATGCAGCAGAATCTTCCGCAAAACGGCTACCGTGCCAGCAAACTCTGAGCTCTCGGCCCCCTGACGCAAGTACGCAAGGCGCATCCATTCCCGCCAGCCCTGCTCCACAACATCGACCACAATTTTGGGTACCAATCGATCCAGTACATTTGTAAGCTCGCGCTCTACCTGTCTTGTGGCGTGAATCAGGCGCTGCTGACCAACGCATTTCTCCCTGATACGTTGCCGGTTGCGCTCTATGATGCGCTGTTCACGCAGGACCAGACCTTCGAGTCCGGGCAATATCTGCACAAACCCATCGATATCATCATCGCTCCCCAGGACCTCTTTTATATATTCACGGATGGGTTGGCGATTGGCATTGAGGTTTATACTGTCCTGGTCGACCAGTAGCGCAAGATGGTTCATGGCCTGCCGGGCGGGATGGGCAGGTGCATTGAATAGTTCGGGGTCTGTCAGCATGATGCGCAGCAGGGGGATCTGCAGTTTGTTGAGGTCTCCCTGCAAGTCGTCGGCTACTCTCTCACTGCTGGCTATGCTTTGAAACAAACCTTCGATCATCTCCAGCGCTTCTGTTTCGCGCTCACCCATTACAAACTGAGCCGGTGCCGCTTCGATCAGTTGTTGCCTCAGGGAGAGACTGCTGGAAGCCATTTCAGTGTCGAGCAATCGAGTCTTTATCTGTGCAAGCGTCTGTACTGTCAGCTCAGAGCTATCCTCTTGGGGTGCTTGTAGCTCGGCGGCATTATCGACATCCGCGGATACCGATGAGCCGTGCCCAGGACGTCGCTGTAACGAGTTAAGCCGAGTGATCACATTAAAGGCGCTAGCATTCTTCGCTGGCGTCGGCTCAGTGTCGGCGGCTTGATCTGCAAGCTGAGGCCCCGAGGTTGCGCTGCTTGCCGGTTGCTCTGCTACTCGCGCAGAGGCGGGCCTGTTGCTGTGCGGGGCTTCTGAGCGCATCTGGTGGGCCAGGTAGCGGTCCACATCTCCCTTGGGTAGCGCTTTCGCTTCAGCAAACATGGTGTTCAACTCGGCGTACAGTCCTGGTAATGCATTGAGTACTTCGCTTTGGAAAACACGGAACACCACTTCCAGCGCGGCATTTTTCAATCCCAGAGGGCGGATAACCTCGAATAACGTATGGCAGAGGGAGGCAGGGGAAAAAGGATTGAACAGGCGATTGTCGGTCTTGCCGTCAAAGGCAACGTCCCAGCGCATCTGCAATTCAATCATCGCTTCGCGTACCAGCGATTCAGCCCGTGAGACAGCTACCCGTATAACCAGCCAGTCTTCGAAGTCACTCTTGTCCACCAGTTCCAGTGTCGTGCTCGCCGCGGGTTCACGCATTGTCGGCTGTTTTGTTACCTGATTGCCTGATGCAATATCCAGAACGGCCTGGCTGAGTCGATTTATCACCGCAGGCATGACCCGTGTACGTTGCTTGCGCATTAGGGCGACGGCATCAAAAAACGTTTGTTGGGCACTCTGATTTTTCTGACGATCGGTTTCGAGCACAAGCGCCGTCTCGAGCTCGTCGAAGTAACGGGGAAGCTGGATTTCGAGGAAGAAACGTAAAGCGGTGTTTGCCTTCCCGGCGAGCGTCTCTCTTTGTGTAGCACCGAGTGCACTGCCAGCACCTGTTGGGGTCCGGCTGCTTGTGCTTTTTGAGTTGTCGGTTAATTCGGCTGCGCGCTGCAAGGCATAATAATGGTCGCTGCTAGGATTCAGCAGTCGTAGGCCTGCTCCTTGGTCGGTGACGCGCGCGAGCTCCACATCGAGGATGGCGCCGTTCTCTTCGCTACCCAGACGCAGTTTGCCCGTCAGCGGTTGGTCATTTGAGCGACCACTGAGTGAGCTCAATGCCAGCTTTTCCAGGCTGGCAAGTACACCTGTCTGGCTGAAGTCTCGTATTACGCAGGGGTAATTTCCGTCTGACAAGCTTAGGCTTGCGTTAAATCTGGCGGCCTTTCTTGGCCAACTTCTTTTTTCCATGACGACACCCGGGAGGGACTATAGAATGCAATGAACGAACGCGAGGGAGGGTCTTCTCGCGACTGTAATCTTTCTACATTACTGTGTGTTGGACTGAAATTGTTGTTTTATTGACGTATTGATTGCGATACTTATACCAAGTGTTAATATTTTGGCATAGTAGCACTAAGCTATGTTTTTTTTGGCGATCGCCTATGCCGTTTCAGATGGGGCAGCGGAGTTTTGTCATGCAATAATCAAGGGATTGGAATGATCGATTGTAGTTTTCGCCAGTTAATCATGCGCATTGGAAAGTCGGTCAGCGTTCTGATAACCCTCTTTTTTCCTTTTTTTGCTGTTGCCGCTCCGGTGAGTGCGAAGGCCGGTGTTTCTGCTCCTGCCAGTGTAGCCTTCTGGTACGCAGAGCGCCCGCCTCTTTCCGAGCTCTCCCAGTTTGATTGGATCGTCTTCGAGCCGGCGCATCTCACGGCTGCAGACGTCCGTTTCGTTGTTTCTCAGGGCTCAAAACCCTTTGCGTATCTATCCGTGGGTGAGCTTGACGAGTATCAGGCACAGCTCGATCCGGACCTGCGTGACGAGGCTGCCAGCGAGGAGCGCAATGACAGCTGGAACAGCAGTGTCATGGATCTCACCAGCGACCGCTGGAAAAATCATCTTCTGGAGCGCGCTTCCGATTACGCTGATCTGGGTTACAGCGGGTTGTTCCTCGATACGATGGACAGCTTCACGCTGCTTCCGGAAGATCAGCGCGAAGCTCAGCGTAAGGCTCTCCTGGCAACCCTGCAGGAAATCAATCAGCGCCATCCGCAACTCAAGCTGTTTTTCAATCGGGGCTTTGAAGTACTTCCTGATATGCAGGAAGGCGTTGCAGCCGTAGCGGTTGAATCCATTTATGCAGGCTGGAATGCGCGCACCAAGGCTTACAATCCAGTGCCAGACGAAGACCGCGCCTGGATAGTCAATCAGCTACAGCCGCTGCGCGAACGGGGTATTCCCATCGTCGCCATTGATTATCTGCCCGCCGATCGCAGGGACGAGGCTCGGGAGCTTGCCAAGCGTCTGGTGGAAGAAGACTTTGTGCCCTATGTAGGTACGCCCGATCTGGCAACGCTCGGTTTAAGCAGTATAGAGGTACAGCCTCGCCGAATTGCGCTGCTTTACGATCCTCGCGAGGGCGAGCTCACGCGCACAGGGGGCTTCAGGTCTCTCGGCGGCTTGCTTGAGTACATGGGTTACCGTATTGACTACATACCGGTAGACGATTCTCTCCAGGCCTCGCAGATGAGGGGGCTGTATGCGGGGGTTGTCATCTGGATGACATCCGGTGCGCCTCTGCAAAGTGGTAAGTTCAATCGGTGGATACTCAGCCGTATGGAGGAGGGCATGCCTCTGGCCTTCTTTCAGGGCTTGCCGGTGGACGACGCAGCCATTCTCAACAAGATGGGCCTGCAGCGTAATGGCAATCAACCTGTCTCCGGTCTGAAAATGGTGAGTCACGACCCGTTGCTGATTGGTGAATTCGAAGCGCCGCTGGTTGTGCGCTCCCGTGGAATGATAGCGATTGGTACTCAGTCGGGCTCCAGTTCAGATAACGCGGCCCTGGTACTCGTTGACGACAAAGGTCGTGAGCATACACCCGTGGTTACGGGCGACTGGGGCGGAATGGCCTTGGCGCCCTATGTCTTCGACGGTGAAGACGATACTCGGCGCTGGATTGTCGATCCGTTTGCTTTCCTGCAAAAGGCCCTCCAGTTGGAAACCTTTCCAGCCCCCGATGTAACCACTGAAAATGGGCGGCGTATCGCCACTGTCCACATTGACGGCGATGGCTTTCCGTCACGTGCGGAAGTTCCCGGCACCCCTTATGCGGGCACCGTTGTGCTGAATGATTTCATCAAGCCCTATCCGCTGCTCACCTCAGTCTCCTTTATTGAAGGCGAGGTCGGTCCCAAGGGTATGTACCCCTACCTGGCTCGCGAGCTCGAGCCTCTTGCCCGCCGCATACTCGCGCACGGGCGAGTGGAACCAGCTACTCATACGTACAGCCATCACTATTTCTGGCAGGCGGAGCGGGAAAGTCAGCGGGAGGGTTTTCAGGCCGACTACGGTCTGATGATGCCGATCCCTGGCTATGACAAGATTGACTTTCCGCGGGAAGTTACCGGTTCGCGTGACTATGTACAGAGCCGTCTGGCCCCGGATGACAAGCCGGTCAACATGATTTTCTGGAGCGGAGACGCCATACCCGACGCTGCGACTATCGAGCTTGCCTACGATGCTGGCATGTTGAACGTTAACGGCGGTGAGACTCGGCTCACCCATGCTGACCCGTCACTGACCGGGTTGTATCCGCTGTTGCGTCCGACATCTGGCGGTTTGCAGGTTTTCGCCCCGATCATCAATGAAAACGTTTATACCAATTTGTGGCAGGGACCCTATTACGGCTTTCGCGATGTGATAGATACCTTCGAGCTGACCGAGACGCCGCGCCGCATGCGGGGCCTGCACCTTTACTACCACTTCTACTCCGGTACCAAGCCTGCGGCGATCAAGGTCATGGGTGATATCTATAGGCATATGCTCGACCAGGATCCGATTTCCCTGTGGATGAGTGATTATTTGCAGCGCGCCCATGGTTTGCACACTGCATCACTGGCCCGTACTCCAAGTGGCGCCTGGCAGATAAGCGCGTTGCAGGGGTTGCGCACGGTGAGAATTGATCCCGGTATGGGGTGGCCAGATATGTTGGCTTCCACAGGGGTTGCCGGTGTGATCGACCTTCCCCAGGGCCGCTATGTGCATCTCAGTGACAACCGCGCTGTGCTTGCACTGCAGGCCGAGCGCGATACTGTCCCGGCGCTGGAGAAGGCTAACGTACCCTTGACTGCCTGGCGTTATCTCGACGCCCGGCGGGTCGAACTTTCTTTTGCTGGTGAGTTTCCTATCGCCTTCTCTGTTCGCTCTTCGTCTGCCTGTCGCCTGGATGTGGGTGGTCGCAAGGTCAGCGGACGGTCGGCGAACGGACTCTGGCATTTTACCTTATCGACTAAACAGGTGAGTGATGCGCAACTCGTCTGCGAGTAAACCCGTTCGGCTGGTCAGCCCCTGGACGCTCGCATTTTCCGCTGCGGCAATTGGCGGTGTCCTGGTATTGAGCTATAACAGCGAGGACGTGTTCCTCCCTGATGAGCAGGAGCGGGCTGACGATGTGTCAGCGAGCTACGCAGAGGTGCTTCTTGCTTCGCGTCCTGAAGACGATGAATTGCGCATTAATCTGGTCCAGCTGCTGGTTGATCTCGGACAATACAGTCGTGCGCGGCGTCACCTGCTCGGCTGGGAAAATCCCGACGTCGTGCAGATGGAGTATTACCGGCTGCAGATTGATGCCCTCAGTGCCATGCATGGTGATGACCCCTCTCGCATGGAACCGGCCCGCGCCCAGTTGATGGCTTTCGATCATAGGCAGTTGTCCGTAGAGCAGGCGCGCAACTGGGCTGATCTGGCATTGCGTATGGAAATGCCCTGGTTGGCGGCAGATGTTTATCATTCGCTGGCGACCCGGGTTCCGGAAGAGCACTTGCCTTACCTCAAACGTGCGGCTCGCTGGTATCTGGCCAGTAATCAGTCCGGCAAGGCAGCCATGGTTTATCTGGATATCCTGGCAGCTAGCGAAGAGGTCGAGGATCGCCGCTATTATCTGCGCCGCGCCTATGATGCGCTGCTATCGGTCGGTGCTGGTGATCAGGCGTCCAGGCTGTTGGTAAGAGAGCGCGACGAGCTCATCGATTCCGAGTCCGATGCCGAATGGCTCGAGCAAGGTGTACAGATGGCGGTGGGCAGTCAGCGGATGGACCTCGCGGCAATTCTGGTTGCCCGCTCGCGCGAGCTGCAGCCCTACCGGTCAGAACCTGTTGACGCTCAGTTTCGCCTCGAGCTGGCCCAGGGTAATTTGCGTGAAGCTTGGCAAACCGGCGATCTGTTACTCGCTCTGCGCCCTGACGATCCTGATCTTCTGCGCCAGATGGCCCAGCTTGGTGAGTGGACCGGCAATAGTCGTGCGGCCCTCGATCACTGGGTTAAATATCTGAGCCTGCGCGAAGATCCGCAAGCCCGCGAACACGCCTGGCGTCTGGCATTTCAGTTATATGATTACGAACAGGGTGTCGCCCTGCTTGAATCAACGGCGGGTGACCGCAGGCTATCTGAAGAGAAGCTCGATGCTCTGGTCTTTGGCTATGAGTCGCTGGGTCAACCCGCTCGTACCGAAGCCTGGTTACGTCAGTACTTGCGTAGCTACCCCAGTCATCGTATGGCCTGGGCGCGTCTTCTTCAAAATCTGGAGCATACGCAACAGTTCGAAGCTCAGACGGTAGTCTGGGACAACATGGCTCGCCGCTTTGAACTGAGCATTACCGAACGAATTGAATGGGCAAGCGCCTATTGGCGTATTCATCAGCCTGAGCGCGCCTGGGATATTCTCGACATCGACAATCGCAATATTGATGATCCCGAGTATTGGCGTACCTTGGCGGGTCTGGCGTGGGAGTTGGAACGAGACGACGAGCTTCGCAATGCTTACGAGCAGATGCTGGCCCAGGGCATCGCTCTGAACAGCAGTGAAGAAAATGAACTGATAGAGTTTTACCGTCTGCAGCAACCTCGCAAGGCACTGGACATACTCCTGGAGGGCTGGCGTGAGCGAGGGGATCCGGGTTATCTGGTGATGGCGCTGGAGATGGCAATCGTCCTCGGTGATATTGATCTTCTGCGCACTCTGCTTGGCGAGGCCGATGAGCAACCCTCGGTTGCTCTTCATCCGCAGGTCATGCTGGCCAAGGGTTGGCTGGCAGAGCGGGACGAGGACCTCTATACCGCGACACGTATCTACCGTTCTGCCCTGGCTCGATATCCGGGTAACCCGCTGGTGCGCGAGCGTTTGATGTGGTTCTTCATTGATCATCGTCGTACCGCCGATCTTCCGCTGATGACCCATCGCTGGCGTGCATTCGCCCGTCGCAACGGGAACATGTGGCTTCCTTTTGCCGCGGCCAACCAGATGCTTGGACGGCATGATGAAGCCCTCGCATGGTATCGCATGCATCTGCGTGCAAATCCTTACGACTGGCTCGCCCGCGCCGCCTACGTTGACGGACTGGAAGCGGCTGAACGTTTCGAGCTTGCCCAGCGTCTGCGTCATCAACTGGTCGAGGAATTCGAAGCGCGTCCGGGTAACACGCCGCGTATGGCCTTCGAGTCGCCTGAGGTAGCACCCCAGCGCTACGCCGTATGGTTACGCTTGCTGGCGGCGAGCCACTCGGGCCTGCGCTCGGAGAAGCAGGCCATGCAGTGGCAGGATGGTTCGCCGGCCATGCTGCAGCTCTGGTTTGACCGCATGTTGACCCAGCTTGATATCATCAATCAGCCGTCCCAGAAGGACGCCTGGCAGGCTTGGGGTCGCAGCCGGGGCCTGGATATCAATGCCTATCACACCATGCAGGAAGCGCTGCGCAACTATAACCGCGACACGCTTACCAAGCTGGTCGCTCAGGGCGAGCTTGATCCGGCACAGAACGTCGAATCCCTGGATCGTCTGGGAGAAGAAAGCGCTGCGTTGGGCCTGGCACTGACTAATCTCGGTGCAGGCAATCCCCGAATCGTGGACACGCAACTCCGTCGCCAGGCTGTAGACATTCAGTCACGTATTCCCCAGGGAGCACGGATTGGTTGGCGCCGCGACAACCTGGGCGGAGTAGAGCTCAGCGGTGCCCATGCAACCATCGCCGGTAATATTGCTGATGACTGGTATACGACCGTCGATCTCGAGAGTTTGGACTACAAGGCTGACGACCTCGACAGCAGCGTGCTGGGCACTGAAAAGAATGCCCGCGTTACCCTGAGCCGTAAACTCGAGGACGGGCGCATTGCTTTGACGGTGGATAGCAGCAGCCGGGCTGATGAAAATCGCGTGGGTGCAGGCGCGTCGCGCACCTGGCAAATAGGTGGGCGTGATCAGCTGGAAGTGGGGCTGGGCTGGAATCAGGAAAATCTCGATAGTGGGTTCATGCGCGCCGTCGGTACGCAGGATTCGGTTTATATTGCGGGAATTCACGGATTTTCAGCGCGCGATCAGCTTTCCTGGTCACTTGAACAGCGCGCCTACGGTACGCGCTATGGGCACAGCCTGGGCAGCGGCACTGCGTTCAATATGGAATTCAACCAGATTCAACGTTTTGAAGGACCGACCTGGGTTGCAAGGGCGGGTATTGACTATCAGCGCAACAATCTGAGCAGTCGCCAGCTCGACAAGCTTACCGTGGCAGACGGCGGTCCAATCGAGTTCGACGTGATAGAGGCGTCCGGACTGTTGCAAGAAGAGTACGGCCGGTTGTACGCCGGTACTTCATGGCGCAGGGGCTTCCCCGGCGCACTCAACCGTGGCCAGCCTGAGTACACATGGCTGGTGGATTTGCAGGCAGGGTGGGATTGGGTCGATAGCCAATTTACCTACGGTCTGAGCACCGGGATCGGTTCGCGGGTCCTTGGTGATGACGAGCTGGCTTTGACCTTTGGTTATCAGTCGAAGCCGCAAGGCGCCGATGCAGAGGCGGGTGGCATTCTGGAACTGACTTATAGCAAGAGATTTGGACGCTGATTATGTTATTCAAACAGGAGAGATTCATCATGCAATCGAGAGCGGGCCTGGCCCTCATACTGGCACTCACCGTGGTGACCGGCTGTAGCACCTTCACTGGCAAAAGTGGCGAAGCTCTGCCGCGTGATGCCCGCTGGGGGCTCGTGCCCCTGGTGAATTACTCACAGACACCACAGGCAGGTGAACGTAGCGAGCAGATACTGCTCAGCGTCCTGAGCCAGCGCGGCTTGCAGCCCATCGTCTATCCCAAGACAGAGCAGGAAGAAACCATGCTCTTTGATGACAGCGAGCGGCTGGCAGCTGGCATGGAGTGGGCACAGAGTCAGGGTTTCGACTATGTAATCAGCGGCAGCGTCGAGGAATGGCAGTACAAGAGTGGTCTGGATGGTGAACCTGCGGTTGGTATCAGTCTGCGCGTACTGGAGCCAGTGACTGGCCGTGTAATCTGGAGTAATAGCGGAGCCAGGGCGGGCTGGTCACGTGAAAGCCTGGCTGGTAGCGCGCAGAAAGTTCTGCGTGAGCTCACTGACGACCTGCGGCTGGAATAATGTCCACTGACTCCCCGTACAAGGACTTTACCCTCGCGGCGCGTGCCAGTGAACTCGCCGCCTGGGTCGAAACAGTCCTACTAACCGCACTGGCTATCGGTCTTGGCATGTATTTCATGCCCGAAGACCCATTGCAGGTGCATGAGTTTACCTGGCCAATGTTGGCTCCGTTGCTGGTGGGACTGCGGTACGGGTTCGTCAAGGCACTGGTGAGTGCCTGTATCCTCGTTGCAGCGGTACTGCTGCTGCGCGAATCAGGTCTGGAGGCGTACGAGCGCATGCCCGGCGGCTGGATCATTGGCATGCTGGTAATCAGCATGGTGATCGGTGAATTCCGTGATCTCTGGGATCGTCGTCTACAGCGCTTGCAGATGGCTAACGAGTACCGGCAGTACCGTCTGGATGAGTTCACTCGAGCTCACCAGATTCTGCGTATTTCCCATGACCGGTTGGAGCTGCGGGTTGCGGGCAGTGATCAGAGTTTGCGTAGTTCATTGCTGATTCTCCGAGAGCGTCTGCGCGAGCTGAGACCCCAAGGCGATCCGTTGGAAGCGATGGCACAACAGATCATCGCCTTGCTCGGACAGTACGGTTCATTGAATATCGCGGGTTTGTACGCGGTCAGGGATGGGCAGTTGCAGTCGCGGCCACTGGCTACGCTTGGCGATATGGATGAGCTCGACCCGCAGGACCGCATGGTCAAGTTGTGTCTGGAAAACGGCGACCTGATCAGTATCCGCGAAGAGTTTCTCGAGCGCGGCGACCAGGAACATTTTTCTGCACTGCAGGTGTGCGTTCCGCTGATCGATACTGAGGACAACATCCTGGGCATACTGGCGATCCGCCAAATGCCATTCTTTGTCTTCAATGATCGCACCCTCAGTCTTCTGGCACTTCTGGCTGGTCACGTTGCGGACCTGTTGCGCAGCGATGCAGCCGCTTTGCAGTTGCATGACGCCGATGCGCAAAGCTTCTCGCAACAGCTGCGGCGGTCCCTGATCGACGTTGAAGATCATGATCTTGACGCCAGTTTGTGTCTGTTCGAGTTGACGGAGTCGAATCAGGATCTGATTCGTCTGTTCGCTGACAGTCAGCGTGGTCTTGACCTGCAGATACGTCTGATTAACACCCGCGGGAATGACTGCATTCTGGTCCTGATGCCGCTGACGTCAACCGAAGGGTCCCGTGGCTACCTGACTCGCCTGCAGTATCAGCTCGCCGAGCGTTTCGGTCAGGGCCGTACCCTGGACGATGTGGGTGTGAAGGTTTTTTTCTTTGAAATGGACCCCACAGGCAGGCGCGAAGGTTTGCACAATTTCCTTTATCACGAGTGTGGGTTGAATGATCAACAAGTGGCTGTTTAGCGGCGCGCTGATTTTCGAGTCCCTCAGTTGGGCAATGATTTTCCGTGAACCGACGTTACTCGAGGGCATGTTGTATGTCGTGCTACCGCATGCGGTGGCCTGCGTACTCGTGGCGGTTGCGCTCTGGATGTTCCTGCCTACGCGCTACAAGTCGCCTTTGCCCTGGGCGCCACTTTTTCTGTTCAGCATCGCTTTTTTCATCCCGTTGCTGGGCATGGTCGGGGTCATTTTTGCAGTCTTTCCGGCCCTGTACTTGCAGCGTAAGCGTGAGGAGCAGGTGTGGCGAACCACGGGTGTCCCCGGACTCCCTTTTCGCCCCCTGGAGCGCCGGCATTCGCCGATGTTTCAGGACGGTGGCCTACAGGATGTGTTGTACCTGGCGACTGACCCGGAGCGCCGCCTGAACGCACTTTTGGCAACACGTCGCATGCCCTCCCATGAGTCTGTGCCAATACTCAAGCTGGCCTTACGCGACCCCGCAGATGATGTGCGTTTGCTCGCCTACTCGATGCTTGATCAGAAGGAAAGCGGGATCAACCATCGGATCGAGCGGCTGCTCAACCGGCTTGGTACAAGTGAGGATGAAAGTCCAGAGGCTACCCATGTCGGGCTTGCACGTTGGTATTGGGAGCTTGCCTACCTTGGGCTGGCCCAGGGCAGTGTTCTTGATCACATTCTTGGGCAGGCGCGTAAGCACGCCGAACAATCCCTGGCCCTGCAATCCAACCCGGAGGTTCATTTGCTCGCTGGACGAATTGCCCTCGAGCAGGGCGATCTGAGTGCCGCCCGAACATTTTTCAAGCACGCTGAGACTGGTGGCATTCGTTTCGAGAAAATTGCTCCATTCCTTGCAGAGGCAGCGTTTGCTGCAGGCCAGTATGAGGAGGTGCCACGTTTGTTGGCCCGACTCCCTGAGCATGCGCTTAACAGGCCGCCATTCGCCGAGCTCGCGAGGTACTGGTTATGACTGAGCATTCCAGGACAGGGCAGGTTGTGACGCATGGTGCGCAGGCAGATGTCTGCCTGCTGCTGGAAGGCACCTGGCCCTATGTGCGAGGTGGTGTGTCGAGCTGGATAAACCAGATGATTCTCGGCCTTCCAGAAGTTACCTTTTCGGTACTCTTTATCGGTGGTCAGCGCGAGATCTACGGCGAGCGCAACTACGACGTTCCCCCCAACGTCACGCATATTGAAGAAGTCTTTATCGAGGACGCGTGGCACTTCGCTCCCAGAGGGGAGCATGAGGCGTCTGGTGGGTCCGTACGTGATCTGGCCAACATGTATCGCTACTTTCATCACCCTGACAAACCGGATGAAATAACCGGCGACGCGGTATTGGGCGCCCTGAGCAGCGGGCAATTGACCATGCAGGATGTGCTGCGTAGCCGAGCCAGTTGGGAGGCGATTACCGAGGGTTATCTCAACCACTGCAGTGACCCGTCCTTTATCAACTATTTCTGGACCATGCGCACCATGCAGTCACCCATGGTGATGATTGCCGAGGCTGCTGCGCGGATGCCCAGAGCGAGACTGCTGCACGCGATCTCTACCGGTTATGCAGGCTTGGCTGGCTGCATTCTCAAGCATCGCTGGAACTGCAAGTTCATACTCAGTGAGCATGGCATTTACACCAAAGAGCGCAAGATCGATCTGGCCCAGGCCAGTTGGATCGCCGAGAACGCCGACGAAGCACTCAATAGCAGCCTTGATCCGAGCTCTGGCTACATTCGCTCCCTGTGGATCCGCTTTTTCGAACGCATCGGTTTGATGGTGTATCGCAACGCCGACCCGATCATTGCCTTGTATGACGGTAATCGCCAACGGCAGGTGCTCGATGGCGCCGATCCGGATCGCACCCGGGTAATCCCCAACGGTATCGATCTGCCGCGCTGGAATCCCCTGCGGGAACAACGCTCCCCTGGCATCGCACCCGTCATAGGTCTGATCGGCCGAGTTGTGCCAATCAAGGACGTAAAAACCTTTGTGCGTGCCATGCGGACCATTGTGTCCGAAATGCCGGAAACCGAAGGCTGGATTATCGGCCCGGAAAATGAGGATGCCGAATACGCTGCCGAGTGTCACAGTCTGGTCAGTAGTATGGGCCTTGAAAAGAACGTGCGCTTTCTGGGTTTTCAGAAGGTTGACGACATCATGCCCAAACTGGGAGTCATGGTCCTGACCTCGATCAGTGAGGCGCAACCGCTGGTGATTCTCGAAGCCTGGTGCGCCGGTACCCCGGTCGTCAGTACTGATGTAGGTTCATGCCGTGAGCTGATCGAAGGCGGAACCGCTGAAGATCGTGACCTGGGCCAAGCCGGCGAAGTTGTCGCCATTGCCGACCCACAAGCCACTGCCAATGCCGTGCTCAGATTGCTGCGCAAGCCGGAGCGCTGGCAGGCAGCGCAGGCTGCAGGTGTGGCACGGGCCAACCGTTACTATGGCGAGGCGCTTATGCTAGAGCGGTATCGCAAGCTTTACAGTACTTCAATGGGGACCCTCTAATGGCGGGAATCGGTTTTGAGCTGCGCAAGATCCTGGCGCGGGATTCCTATTCATCGACACTGCGGGCCTATGTTTATGCCGGCCTGTTGAGTGCGGGTCCCTGGGTCCTGTCTATTATCAGTGTGATGCTGATCGGTATCATGAGTATCGGAGTGGTCTTTCCGGAAATGCTGGTCAGACAGTTTCTGGTAACCACCACTTACCTCTTCGCGACATCTCTGATCGTCACGGGGGGACTCCAGGTATTCTTCACCCGATTTGTCTCCGATCGACTGTTCGAGAAAAAGCCCCAGGTTATTTTGCCCAATCTTCTGGGCATCATGCTGATATCAACCATCGGTGCTGGCTTGCTGGCGTTTGTGTTGCTGTGGTGGCTTTTTGACCAGCCCTTCCTGTATCGCCTGCTGGTACTGACCAACTTCGTCACCCTCTGCAACCTGTGGCTGGTGATCATCTTTCTGTCGGGCATGAAGCAGTACAACCGGATCTTGTTGACCATGCTGGGCGGATATTCGCTCATGGTGGTGAGCTCCTTCCTGCTAAGGCCCTGGGGCCTCAATGGTCTGCTGTTTGCGTTGCTGCTGGGCCATGCCACGCTGCTGTTCGTGTTTCTGTTCGATATTCTGCGCGAGTACCGCGCGGAAAAGCTGATTGCCTTTGATTTTCTTGATCGCAAACAGGTATTTCTCAGCCTTCTGCTGAGCGGCGTGTGCTACAACATGGGTATCTGGGCCGACAAGTTCATCTTCTGGTTCAACCCGATGACGTCGGAGCAGATTATCGGGCCGCTGCGTGCATCGATGCTCTACGACCTGCCGATCTTTCTGGCTTATCTGTCCATCATTCCGGGTATGGCCGTTTTCCTGGTGCGGATCGAAACGGATTTTGCCGAGTGGTATGAGCGGCTGTTCGATGCGGTACGTGAGGGCCAGACCCTGCAGCATATTCAGCAGCTCAAGAGTGAAATGACCATCGCCATTCGCCAGGGCCTGCAGGAGATCTGCAAGGTACAGGGCATCACGGTGGTACTCCTGTTCCTGTTCGCGCCCAAGCTTCTGGAGTGGTTGGGTATTTCCCACTTCTATCTGCCGTTGTTCTACATCGACCTGATCGGTGTGAGCTTCCAGATGTTGCTCATGGCGCTACTGAACGTGTTTTTCTACCTCGACAAGCGCGCCATCGTATTGGAGCTGAGCGCACTCTTTGTGCTGCTTAACATCGCCCTGACGCTGCTCAGTCAGTATCTCGGGCCAAGCTTCTACGGGTACGGGTTCACCGTCTCGCTGGCGATCTGTGTATTGCTGGGGATGATGCGTCTGAACAAGGCGCTGGACGATCTGGAATACAACACGTTCATGTTGAGCCGATAAGCTCTCAGTGTGGAGACTGTCTGGCTGGCTAAAGGCTCCGACTGGATTCCCGCTTTCGCGGGAAAGACGAATGCCCCTGTAACGTCATCCCTACGAAAGCGGGGATGACGTTATCGGGTTCAGCCAAGTAAGGGCCAGGCCTCTTACCCAGTTAGACAGTCAGATACTGCTGCACCAGTTCATCGCTCAAATCCGCAATCGGCCCATCGGCCATCACCCTGCCTCGCTCCATGATGAAAAAGTCATCCGCCGTGCGACGCGCGAAGGGCAGTTTCTGTTCAACCAGCAGTACAGTAAGCCCCATCTCACGATTGAGCTTGCGGATCACTTCGCCGATGTCTCGTACAATGTTTGGCTGAATGCCCTCGGTAGGCTCGTCCAGAATCAGCAGTTTGGGATCCAGGACCAGCGCTCGGCCGATCGCCAGTTGCTGTTGCTGGCCGCCGGAGAGGTCGCCACCACGGCGTGATTTCATTTCCTTGAGAACCGGGAACAATTGGTAGATCTGCTCGGGAATCTGCCGTGCACCGTCACCCCTGGCGCCAAGGGAAATCTTCAGATTCTCCTCCACAGTGAGTAGCGGAAATATCTCTCGGCCCTGGGGTACGTAACCGATACCCGCTCGGGCGCGGTTCTCGGTCGACATGCGAGTGATGTCCTGGCCGTTGAGCAGGATCTGGCCGTCGCGCACCGGCAGCAGGCCAGTGATGCATTTTAGCAGCGTGGTTTTGCCCACGCCGTTGCGGCCCAGCAGGCAACCGCAGGTGCCCTCGCGGATCTCCAGGTTCAGATCCCAGAGAATGTGGCTCTGGTTATATAGCTGATTGATCGATTCAATACGCAGCACGGCTCACTCTCCCAGATAGACTTCGATGACTCGTGGATTGTTCTGCACCTGATCCATGCTGCCTTCGGCCAGCACGGAGCCCTGGTGCAGTACGGTGACCTTGCGCGCAATCGAGCGCACGAAGGCCATGTCGTGCTCCACGACAATCACCGAATGCCGCCCGGCAAGTGAGGTCAGCAGCTCAGCGGTCTTTTCCACTTCTTCGCCGGTCATGCCGGCCACCGGCTCATCGACCAACAGCACCCGTGGGTTCTGTACCAGCAACATGCCGATCTCCAGCCATTGCTTCTGCCCATGGGACAGCGCGCCGGCCTCCTGGTGATAATGCTCGGTCAGACCAGTCTGGCGCAGCACCTCGTCTATGCGGTCGCGCTGCTCACCGGTCAGGTCGTTATTGAGCGTGTACCAGACATTCTTCTTCGATGCTGTGGCCAGCTCGAGATTTTCGAATACCGACAGGGCTTCGAATACCGTGGGCTTCTGAAACTTGCGACCAATACCGCCTCGGGCGATCTGGTGTTCGGAACGACGTAGCAGGTCGATACGTTGGCCGAACCAGATACTGCCCGTGTCCGGTTTGGTCTTGCCGGTAATCACGTCCATCATCGTGGTCTTGCCGGCCCCGTTAGGGCCGATGATGCAGCGCAATTCGCCGTCGTCGATAGTCAGGTCCAGATTGTTCAGTGCCTTGAATCCATCGAAGCTGACACTGATATTTTCCACATACAGGATGGGTCCGTGGGTGGTATCTACCACGCTGTCGAATGCTGGCGGCGGCTGGACGAAGTCGAACACCTGATCCCGGCGCCAGGTCTCGCGCAATTGCTCGGTGGTTTTCATTATTTATCTCCCTTGCGCAGCAAGCGTTCTGCCAATCCGACGATGCCCTTGGGCATGAACAGCGTCACCATCACGAACAGGCCGCCGAGTATGAACAGCCAGGTTTCAGGCGAGAACGTGGTAAAGAAGGTCTTGGCGTAGTTCACCGAGAAGGCTCCGACCAGAGCACCAAACAGCGTGCCGCGCCCACCTGTGGCGACCCAGACAACCATCTCGATCGAGTTGAGCGGAGAGAACTCACCCGGGTTGATAATACCGACCTGCGGCACATAGAGCGCACCGGCAACGGCGGCAAGCATCGCCGAGAAGACGAACAGCCAGAGCTTGTAGGATTCGACCTGATAGCCGGAAAAGCGCGTACGGCTCTCGGCGTCGCGGATCGAAATAATCACCCTACCCATGCGCGAAGTGACGATGTAACGGCAAGCCAGGTAGCCGAGGATCAGCATCACCGCAGATGCAATCAGCAGTCCGGCACGGGTCGAGTCGGCGCTCAGGCTGAAACCCAAGATATCCTTGAAATCATTCAGCCCGTTATTGCCGCCAAAGCCCATCTCGTTGCGGAAAAAAGCCAGCATCAGGGCGTAGGTCAGGGCCTGGGTGATGATGGCGAAATACACGCCGGTCACCCGCGAGCGAAACGCCAGCCAGCCGAATACCAAAGCCAGAAGGCCCGGCACCAATAGCACCATCAGCATCGCGAACCAGAACATGTCGAAACCCTGCCAGTACCAGGGCAGGGTTTCCCAGTTGAGCACCACCATGAAATCCATCAGTTCGGGATGGCCGTATACACCGCGATCGCCGATCTGGCGCATCAGGTACATGCCCATTCCGTAACCGCCCAGGGTGAAAAAGGCACCATGACCCAGGGACAGGATGCCGGCATAGCCCCAGATCAGGTCCACGGACAAGGCCAGCAGGGCGAAGCAAAGAAACTTGCCGAGCAGTCCGACGGTAAAGTTGGAAACATAGAACGGCGATTCAGGTGGCACGGCCAGGTTGAGCACCGGCACCACGATCGCCATCAGCGCGACCAGGCCAAGCACCACCATACCGCCTCGGTCGTTAAGTAGTAGACGTTGGATCAGCATACTTCCCTCTCAATAATCATTGGCTTAAGCAGCGCGCGTAAGCGCGTCAGTCTGCCGCCGCGCGTCCTTTCTGCGGGAAGAGTCCCTTGGGGCGTTTCTGGATAAATAGAATCAGCATGATCAGGACCATGACCTTGGCCAGCATCGCTCCGGCATAGGGCTCCAGGAAGTTGTTGATCAGCCCCAGACTCATGGCACTGACCAGCGTGCCCCAGAGGTTGCCGACCCCGCCGAACACCACGACCATGAACGAATCGATGATGTAGGCCTGGCCCAGGTTGGGTCCCACGTTGGTAATCTGCGACAGCGCGACCCCGGCAATCCCGGCCACGCCGGAACCCAGTCCGAAGGTGAGCGCGTCTACCCAGCTCGAACGCACACCCACGGCGCGGGCCATCGCGCGATTCTGCGATACGGCGCGTACTTTCAGTCCGAGGGAGGTGCGCTTCATTACCAGCAACAGGGCGAAGAACACCATCAGACCGAAGATCAGGATGTACAGACGTGTGTAGGTGATAGAAAGCACCGGATTGATGACCAGCGTACCGCTGATCCAGTCCGGCGAGCTGACTGAGCGGTTGAGCGGGCTGAAGAGGGTCCGCACCGCCTGCTGCAATACCAGGCTGAGGCCGAAGGTAGCCAGCAGGGTTTCCAGTGGGCGGCCATACAGAAAGCGGATCACACCGCGTTCGATCAGAATCCCGACCAGACCAGTGATCACAAAGGCCGCTGGAATGGCGATCAGCAGACTCCATTCGATCAGACTGGGAAACAGAACCTGAACGCCCCAGGTGGTATAGGCGCCGAGCATGATCAGCTCGCCATGGGCCATGTTGATTACGCCCATCACCCCAAAGGTGATAGCCAGGCCGATGGCGGCCAGCAGTAATACCGAGCCGAGACTCAGGCCGAAGAACAGGTTCTCGACAAAGCGGTAGAAGCTTATCCGGCCCTCGATTGACTGCAGGGCCTGCTGCGCCTCGGCGCGCAGTTGCGGATCAGGGTCATTGGCAGCTACCTCGGCCAGTTCGTTGCGCGCCTGGCGTTCCAGCGAGCCGCTGAGCTCCTGAACGGCCTCCATTCGGACAGCTGGATCTTCGCTGTTCAGCTGAAACAGGGCGCGTGCGGTCTCGATGGCTTCGAGTACCAGGGTGGAATCCTCTACTTCTTCACGAACACGCAACAGCTCGACGGTTTCTTCATCGATGCCATCGTAAATCATCCGGCGTACCGCATCGTAGCGCACCTGCGGGTCAGCATTGTTGAGGCTGAGCTGCGCAATCAGTCCACGTAGCTGGGTGCGCAGTGCGTTATGCACCGGTACCCGGCGCAGGCCTTCGGTCGAGGCAAGCGCCTCGCCCGTCAGCGCATCGGTTGCCAGATCGCCGTTGCGTATCGCCACGGTGGGAGGTGTGTTGCGGTCGGCCTGCAGGTCACCTGCGGCGAGCGCGGTAAAAATGGCTGGCAGCCTTTCATCATCATAGGCGGCGAGCTTGTTGACGGTCTTGATGCGGTTGGGCAAGTTACCTTGCACCAGTTGG
Source organism: uncultured Halopseudomonas sp. (assembly GCF_963977355.1). Lineage (NCBI taxonomy): Bacteria > Pseudomonadati > Pseudomonadota > Gammaproteobacteria > Pseudomonadales > Pseudomonadaceae > Halopseudomonas > uncultured Halopseudomonas sp. The sequence goes on from NZ_CAXBOV010000013.1 coordinate 42,273, forward strand.
TGCACCAATTCCTCGAATTCACTTGTTGCGGTTGTCTGAACAGAATCGACTGTCCCGTCGCTTGGCTCTGTTTCGTCGGTTTGCGCATGCAGTCCAACGCTGAAGCTGAGGCTGCAAAGCAGCAAAAGCCAGGCGCAGCTTGCACGCAGCGTTTGCCAGGATATGGCGCGGCAGGGTGTATTCATTGCGGTGTTCTCACTTGGGTGGTCGTGACAGGTCCGGCGCCGTGCCGGACCTGTGGCCGAATGCGGCCCCGGGATCGAGGCCGCTTGCCGGCTACCGATTACTCGGCAGTGGCGCCCACGCAGGACTTGGTTTCAGTGTTGTAGTTGCCGCAATTGATTGGGGCAGTCCAGTCGCCAATCAGGTTCTTGCTGCCTTCCAGGTAGTCTGACCAGGCATCGCCGGGCACCAGATCATCGGTCTGGGATACGGTCAGGAACTGGCCGTCATCCTGGATTTCACCGATCAGCACCGGCTTGGTGATGTGGTGGTTGGGCAGCATGACGCTGGTACCGCCAGTCAGGTTCGGCACTTCCACGCCAACCATCGCATCGATTACCGCATCAACGTCAGTGGTACCGGCTTTCTCGACCGCTTTTACCCACATGTTGAAGCCGATGTAATGCGCTTCCATGGGATCGTTGGTAACGCGCTCCGGGTTCTTGGTGAACTCGTGCCAGGTCTTGATGAAGGCGGCGTTTTCAGGTGTGTCTTCGCTCATGAAGTAGTTCCAGGCAGCCATGTGCCCAACCAGCGGACCGGTATCGATACCTGACAGTTCTTCCTCACCCACGGAGAAGGCAATGACCGGGATGTCTTCTGCGGAGATTTTCTGGTTACCCAGTTCGCGATAGAAGGGTACGTTGGCATCGCCATTGATGGTCGATACAACCGCTGTCTTCTTGCCGGCACTGCCGAAGCGCTTGATCTCGGACACGATGTTCTGCCAGTCGGAATGACCGAAGGGCGTGTAGTTGATCATGATGTCTTCGTCTGCCACGCCATTGGCTTTGAGGTATGCCTCGAGAATGCGGTTGGTTGTGCGCGGATAGACGTAGTCGGTACCGGCCAACACCCAGCGCTCAACGCCGATGTCGTCTTTCAGGTAGTCAACAGCAGGTATGGCTTGCTGGTTTGGCGCGGCGCCGGTGTAGAACACGTTGCGCGAGGACTCTTCACCTTCGTACTGCACAGGGTAGAAGAGAATGCCGTTGAGCTCTTCGATAACGGGCAGGACTGACTTACGTGATACCGAGGTCCAGCAACCGAAAATCGAATCTACCTCGTGCTGTTCAAGCAGTTCGCGGGTGCGCTCTGCGAACAGTGGCCAATCTGAAGCGGGATCCACAACCACGGCTTCCAGCTGTTTACCCAGCAGACCGCCTTTCTTGTTCTGCTCCTCGATCAGCATCAGCATGGTGTCTTTCAGCGTGGTTTCCGAAATGGCCATGGTGCCTGACAGAGAGTGCAGAACGCCGACCTTGATGGTCTCCGCCTGCACAGCCATCGCGCTAAGGGCCATGCTGCACGCGACGCCGAGCGCCCCGGCCTGTTTGACTATTTTTCTGATTTTCATGGGTCTTTCTCCGTGTGAAGTACTTATCCAAAGGTGTGAAAACAAGCTTGCAAACAATGGGTGCATCGCTCTTTCGCTGGAGCCGGTCGGCATACCGCCGGCCCTTCTGTGTCAGCCCGGCGCCGTATTCGGCGGCTGGCTGTTGTTCTGGTTTTGTCGTGCTTCGAAAATCATGTGCAGGGTGATCTTGCGCACCTCTGCCTTGCTTTCCTCTATGTGGGTCTTGAGCATCAGCTGCGCCTCCTCGGCGCGGCGTTGAATGATGCTGCCGAGGAGTTTGCCGTGCTCCAGGTAAGTGGCCTCGATACGTGGCGCCTTGGTGAAATCGATACGCCGCACGATGCGCAGACGCTCGGTTACCTCGTGATGAATGCGGGCCATCTCGACATTGCCGGTAGCCTCGACCAGTTGCTCGTGAAAGCGTTCGTCCATGGCACACACCGCAGGACCGTCAGTCAGGCGGTCTGCCGGCGCGACCAGCCAGAGAGCCTTGATGGCATCCAGATCAGGTGCCTGTGGCATCTCGCAAAGCCGCTTGACCGCCGCCATCTCGAGTGCGATTCGTACGTCATACAGCTGCTCGTACTGCTCGAAGTCGAAGGGCCGCACCTGCCAGCCGCTACGGAACGACACCTCCACAAATCCTTCACGTTGTAGTCGGGTCAGTGCCTCACGAACGGGCGTGCGGCTGGCAGAGACCAGCTCGGCGATCTCGCTTTCGGTAAAGCGGTCACCGGGCAACAGCTGGAAGTCGAAGATGCTCTGCTTGAGCTGCACATAAATGCGCTCGGTCAGGTTCTGCCGACGTTCCGGGATGTGGCCCGCCGAAAGAGAATCGGTATTGCGATTCAGTTTCAGCACTCCGGTACCCTTGGCTGCACTCTGTCTCATGATCTGCTCAGCGCGACGCGATAAAGGCGCGCCAGCCGCCCAGGTGTGTGATGTCCGTAGCGCCGTCTACTGCAGCTCCTTCGCAGATAAATCCCTTTACCTCGCGGCCGTCCTGCAGTGTCAGGGTGCCGATCCCCAGCGGCGCCGGGACCAGCGCAACAAAACTGCCGAATAGATCGACTGGTACGTCCCACAGCTCGACGGCGATGGCGGCGCCTTCGCTGGCGCGAATCAGCCCCGGTTTGGGTGGCGTGGTATTGGGCAGGGCATATAGCCGGTAGTTGTCGGCGGTAAAGGTGCTTTCAACAAAGCGTGCGTGGCGCTCGGTCAGTTGGGTGTTCAAGGGCATGCCGCTCAGGTGGGCACCGACCACGGCAAGGCGCACGTGCCCGGCGGGAGCCTGCGTGGCAGCAGCAGGGGCGGGCAGGGTACGGCCCGTAGCGCCGGCTTGCCAGGGAGCAAAGGCCTCCCAGCGACGGCCAAACTCGGCCAGGGACGCATCCTGCCAGGCAGCGCCAATCAGCGTGATACCAAAGGGCAAACCGTCCTCGCGCAGCCCAGCGGGCAGCGCCAGGGCGGAGCAATCAGCCAGGTTGACGAAGTTGGTCCAGGTGCCGAGTTGGCTGTTGACCAGCACTGGGGCCTGCTCAACCTCCTCAAGTGTTGGCATGCGCGGCGTCGTAGGTACCAGCAGTGCATCCACCGTAGCCATCAGCGATTGGATGGTGCGTGCCAGATCAGCGCGGCGGTACTCGGCCTTGTAGGTGTCGGTAGCACTGAAATTCTGCGCCTGGGCCAGGATACCGCGCACTACCGGGTTCATCAGATCGGCATGGGCGTCCATGAACTCAGTAACCGCAGCGTAGCGTTCGGCCACCCAGGGGCCGCCGTAGAGCAGTTCAGCCAGTTGCTGCATCGGGCTGTAGTCCAGCTCTATCAGCTCCACGCCCATGGCGCGCAATTTTTCCAGGCTGGCTTCCCAGGCGGCTGCATACTGGCTGTCACCAAACCAGGGGGTGGCGGCAGGAATACCGAGCCGGGGCTTGAGTGGTAGCAACTTGGCTGCAGCGGGTGCCTGGCGCGAATAGCCGTCAGTCGCGTCAAAGCCCTCCATTACACCGGCCACCTGTTCGGCGTCGGCAACGTTAAGTGCGAAAACAGAAACACAATCCAAACTGCGGCAGGCCGGCACGACGCCGGTGGTACTGAAACGCCCGCGGGTCGGCTTGAGTCCGACCAGATTATTGAAAGCAGCTGGCACGCGGCCAGAGCCAGCGGTGTCTGTACCCAGGCTGAACGGCACCAGACCCCGGGCCACGCTGACTGACGAGCCCGAGCTCGAACCGCCGGAGATGTAATTACTGTCGAAGCTGTTAGGCACTGCGCCGTAGGGTGAGCGGGTGCCGACCAGTCCGGTGGCGAACTGATCCAGATTGGTCTTGGCCAGCACTACTGCTCCGGCATCACGCAGACGGGCAACGCAGGTGGAGTCGGCCTTGGCCAGGTAAGCGTAATCGGGGCAGGCGGCGGTAGTCGGGAGACCTGCAACATCGATATTGTCTTTGACTACATAGGGGATGCCATACAGGGGCAGAGTGCTCGCGTCGGGAAGGGCGTCGAGGGCATCCAGTTGAGCGTTCAGCTCGTCTGTGGAGAGCACATATATGAATGCCGGGTCCTTTTCGTCCAGCGCCGCGTGCAGCGCGGTCAAAGCATCGCGTGGACTGAGATCACCTGTCAGGTAGGCTGCTTGCCACTCGTTGATTGTCCATCCGGATTGCTGAGCCATCAGGCCTCCTGCTAAGGGTGAGAATACCGTCTTGTATACAAGCGGGTGTTGAACTTACTTCAGCAGGGAACGTGCCAATTTATGACAATGTCACATTGGTTCTTATAAAAACGATTAAGAACAATAAGATACAGAATGTTGCCAGGGCCGATAGGCGTACAAGGGTCGCGGGGAGGTGTTTGCCCGTTCGCGGATACGGGCCAAAACGGTGCCCGTGGTCCTGTTTTGGTGCGCGGGTTAAATGTTGTGAGCAAGGTTGCCCTGGCGATGGTCTAGTATTGTTAGCGAAGACAGATGCTTTGCCGGCCCGACAACCTGATGTGGAACCACGCAGCATCAACGCACTATTGTCATGGGCCTGTGGGAGGATAGACGAAATGACAGGTCCCTATTGACCGCAGGATCGCTTGGTTTTATGGTGCGCCACGAACGTTGAGGCTGGCACGATCCATACGGCTCAAGTACTGACGACGAGACAGCCTTGGGAAGTAGGCGAACCAAAGTGGGGATACTGATCAGACGTTCGCACCCCGATCCGTAAAAAATACATGCTTTGGAGCCGATGCCATGTCTATTAATGTTGACGAATATTTTGACCGCGACACCTTCAGCCGTATTCGCGCCCGTGCTGATCAACTCGAGACGCCGTTCCTGGTCGTCGATCTGAAAACCATCGATCGTGCCTATGACGAGCTGGTCGAAGGTTTCCCCTTCGGCAAGGTCTACTATGCAGTCAAGGCCAATCCGTCCAATGAAGTACTCAGTTTGCTGAAAGGCAAGGGTGCCAACTTCGACATCGCTTCCATTTATGAGTTGGAAAAGGTCATGGCCCTGGGCGTGAAGCCAGAGCAGATCAGCTTTGGTAATACGATCAAGAAGTCCAAACACATCCGTGCGTTTTACGAACAGGGTGTACGCCTGTTTGCGACCGACTCGGAAGCCGACCTGCGCAACATCGCCAAGGCCGCGCCCGGTTCAAAGATCTATGTACGCATTCTGACCGAGGGCTCCACCACGGCCGACTGGCCGCTGTCGCGCAAGTTCGGCTGTCAGACAGACATGGCCATGGATCTGCTGGTGCTGGCCCGCGAACTGGGTCTGGATCCCTATGGCATTTCCTTCCATGTGGGCTCGCAGCAGCGCGACATTGGTGCCTGGGATGCTGCCATCGCCAAGGTCAAGGTGATCTTCGAGCGGCTCAAGGAAGAGGACAACATCACCCTGAAGATGATCAACATGGGTGGTGGCTTTCCGGCCAACTACATCACCAAGACCAACACCATGAAAACCTACGCCGAAGAGATCACCCGCTTCCTGCAGGAAGACTTTGGTGACGACCTGCCCGAGATCATCCTCGAGCCCGGTCGCTCGCTGATCTCCAACGCAGGTGTACTGGTCAGCGAAGTGGTATTGATCTCGCGTAAGTCGCACACGGCACTGGAGCGTTGGATTTATACTGACGTGGGCAAGTTTTCTGGTCTGATCGAAACCATGGACGAGTCCATCAAGTTTCCGATCTGGACTGAAAAGCAGGGCGAAGTGGAAGATGTGGTGATCGCCGGTCCGACCTGTGACAGTGCCGACATCATGTACGAAAGCTACAAGTACGGACTGCCGCTGAACCTGGCAATCGGTGATCGCATGTATTGGCTCTCCACTGGAGCCTACACCACCAGCTACAGCGCTATCGAGTTCAATGGCTTTCCGCCGCTGGAAGCCGTTTACATCTGACGCTTCGCGTAGCGACAAGCTGCAAGCTGATAGTATAAAAGCCCGCCCTGGCAACAGACGCGGGCTTTTTTATCCCTAAAGCGGACCCAAGGCGCCCATGTGCAGTCACTACGAAGCCCCTACAGCTGAGCATCTGACAGACGCCTTCGGCGGCCCGGATCAGCTTGCCCTACAGCTGGACCTCTGGCCCGGCTACCAGGGCGCCTTTGTGCGTACAGCACAAGGGAATCCAGATACCGAATTCGAGCTCCTGCCAGGCATCTTCGGCCTGCTACCGGCCTGGGCAAAGGACCAGAAACTGGCCCGCCATACCTACAACGCCCGTACTGAAACCGTTGCCGAAAAACCCTCTTTCCGTAACGCCTGGCGCAAGGCGCAGCACTGCATCATTCCCGCAGCCGCCATCTATGAACCGGACTGGCGCTCAGGCAAAGCCGTGCCGACCCGTTTCACACGGGCCGACGGCGGCATGATGTGTATTGCCGGTTTGTGGGAGGAATGGACTGATCCCGCAGGGCAACGCATTCACAGTTACAGCATGCTCACCATCAACGCCGAAGAGCATCTCCTGTTTCGCGACTATCACCGCCCGGAAGACGAAAAACGCATGGTCGTCATACTACCCAACGGCGTCATCCGCGACTGGCTAAAAGCCTCACCCGCCAACAGCATGGAATTCATGCGCCAGTATCCTGCAGACAGGCTCAACGCAACGAGCGAATAACATCCAGGACTCACGCTCCACCAGGGGGGGGGGCTCGAATCCCACCTCGAACAAAGCCGACTCATCTGGGCAAAACCAAAAAGCCCGTACTGTTTCCAGTACGGGCTTTTGCTAGCACAACACTACAACCAGCTCTAGATTTTCAGCTTGTTGGTTAAGGCTTACCTGCTCAGCTGAACTTCTGGATATTAGCCATCAGCTCACGTAGTGCCTCAATGTTGTCCTTCGGATGCACAGCGCCTTCAAAGTCGCACAGCTTCTCGAAATTGGCAGCAACGTCTTCCGGGGTGAAGCCTTCATCGGGGTTGAAGCCGATACCCAGCGAACGCTCCCAACGCACTTTACCCATCCAGCCGCCACCGACTTCAAAGAGGCTACCCGTCTCTTTGCTCTCTTCCGAGCACAGGTAAGTCACCAGTGGGCTGACCAGCTCAGGCTTGAGCTTGTCGAACGCGCCCTCAGGGAACAGGCCTTCAGTCATGCGCGTGCCGCCAGTGGGGGCGATAGCGTTAACGAAGATGTTGTTCTTGCGGCCTTCGATCGCCAGAGTACGGGTAAGACCATACAGACCCAGCTTGGCCATGCCGTAGTTGGCCTGGCCGAAGTTGCCGTAGATACCGGAGGTGGAAGCAGTAAAGATGATGCGACCGAAATTGCTGTCCTTCATGTAGGGCCAGGCAGCGTGGGTCACCTTGTAAGCGCCCTCCACGTGAACCCTGTAGACCAGATCCCAATCGGCATCGGTCATCTTGGCAAAGCTCTTGTCACGCAGGATGCCGGCGTTATTCACGACCACGTCCACACGACCGAAGTTGTCCATCGCGCACTGCACGATCTTCTCACCATCGATCACATTGTCCGGGTTGGCAACGGCGGTACCGCCGGCAGCCTTGATCTCTTCAACCACCTTCAGGGCCGCATCACTGTTCGCGCCTTCGCCCTGGGTGCTGCCACCCAGATCATTAACGACAACTTTAGCGCCATGCTTGGCGAACAACAGCGCGTGGGCACGGCCAATGCCGCCACCGGCACCGGTTACGATGACGACCTTGTCGTCAAAACGAATATCGCTCATGAAATGCTCCTATCTATATGGGCGGTGAAAAAAAGGTCTGCCAGTGTTAAACACTTGTTTCAATTCGGCAAGCGCCACAGGCGAGCTGAATAGCCAAGCATAAGCCGTTAACGACCAGCACACGAGCCTCAAGCCCGAATGCTTGGTAACGATATGCAAAGCGATTGGACCGAAAATGAGCTTGGACATTGTTAATGTGACTGGACTATTCTCGGACAACGCAACGGAATGCTCGCTTCATCCCGCCCCCAGGCACGGACAGCCTGCATTCCACGCCAACCACCGTTAACAATTCCGCCACTTGTCCGTGAAGAGGATAGGGCGGTAGCGTGCCTGAAGAAAGCTCAGCCTTGCCAACGTTATCCTGATCGTCGGCACACACTGGGCGTCTATACAGTAGTAATGGATTCATGAAATGTCGAGCTCAAGCGAATACGTCCTATTGCCGGCAGATGATAGTAAAGTCTTGTTTTTATTAGAAAAATTGGGTGGCTCTTTGTGGCTTTTTTGGAGTTATATCGAACCATCCGTTATGCATTAACACCGTGTGCGGTCTAATCACTGTTATGTGAAAGAAGATGATCTGGCCATTTCGTAAAAAAGAGTACACAGATGAAGAGTTTCTGAATGAGGCTTTTCACTTGGCTATGGCCTGGGGCAAAGATTGGCTTCAACCAGTTCAAGGAAGGCTTGCTAAGGCACATCCGCAGTTAAATGAAAAAGAACTTGATCACTACAACTCGGTTGTTCAAGAGGCAATGAAGTTCGGTCATGACCAAGTTTACTCAATGGCCGAGATACACGGTAAAAAACTAGCGAAGAGGAATTTGCCCAGATATTTTCCAAAAAGTTTCCTTGGGCAAATAGCAAAAACATAAATCATTGTTTTAACCAAGGTATGTACTACGCATGGAAAGACATGGGTTTAAACTAAAATCACATAACAAGCGGCTCAAGCTGACAGTTTTTCCGTTCAGCCTTTTGTGTTTGATAACACAAAAGGCTTCACTCCAAAACTCCAGCTTAGCCGGGCGTTAGGCATCATCCGGGAAGGTAGAGAACTTTGGGGTCGGAAGAGAAATTGAAAATATGGCGAGCTCTATCAGATCTATTCCTTGATACTGAAGTCGATGAATTAACCTTTAAATATATCGCTCGAACCATATCAGAAAGTAGATTTTCTTTGCCTGAAATTGAAGAGATGCTTTGGTATGAGGTGTATCCTGTTTTAGAGGGTAATCTTCGGAGCGTTGCCGGAGTTTGGGAGGGGTGGCCGGATGAATGGCTTCTTCAGCACTTACCAGCACCAGTTCGTCCAAATGCAATACATGGTGAACCTTCGATTATCAAAGAGATTAAACGGTGCTGGCTGCAAGTTGTAGAAATTTATGAAAGTAAAAATGCCTAACAAACAGTTCCAGTTGACGTTTTGGTCTACGCTCCTTTTTGTGCATTTGCTTCGCAAATTTTCGCACAAAAATCCACTTCAACCAAAACGCAACTGAACTGGGCGTTAGGCAGTAAGAGCATGAACATCGAAGATTCAAATAGAAATGGTTTCTTAAAAATGGAAGCGCTGGAACGCTTCGAAAAATCCCTTGCTTGCAGTCTCCCAGAGGACTATCGGAGCTTTCTCATAGAGCATAATGGTGGAACTCCTAGTAAGTATTTGGTGTGTTGGCCGGGCTCATCGGAGCCTTCAGAAGTATGGAATGATTCATTAGGCCTTCATGATGGGCCAACTTATTCTCGTTTAGATTATGTTTTTGAGGGCATTAAAGAGTATCTCCCAAATGGTGTGATACCTTTCGCTAGTGACCCTGGAGGCAATTACTTCTGTATTGGAATTGCTGGCGAGTATGCTGGCAAAGTTTACTTTTGGGATCACGAGCGTTCTGACGATGACGAGAACATTTCACTACTATCAGAATCATTTACAGAGTTTGTGGCAGGATTAGCCAGTGACGAAGATGCCTAACAATCGCAGGCACAGCGACGGCTTTTTCGTTGCGGCTTCGCCTCCACTACAAAGCCGCGCGTGCTGCGGGCGTTATGTGCAGCAAAATATGAAAAAGCACTTAATACTAATACCTTTGCTCTTTAGTATCTCGGCACTGTCCAGAGCAGAGATCAAAGCCGATGTTTATCAGGTCACTTTGCGAGCAGAGCAAAGTGACATGCGACTTTTTATCTGCATCAACGGTGAATGTCAAAAGTCGCTTAGCTTTAGAAAAAACGAGGATGAGTACATTTATGATTTCGGTACATTCCCAGTACCTAAAAGTACGAATATTGAATTTAATGCGTGGAGGCACTACCCAGAAATTAGAAGAACTCGAAGAACACGCGAGCACTATACCCCCGGCATATGCAACGTCACTAACTGCGGCAGTTTCAGATTCACTAAAACCAATGCTCCTGTCACCTCGACTACAGACCTCTGCAAACTTGGTCTCTCTTCGTGCGGCAGGGGCCCTACCCCCCGATAGAGGCACATAACAATTGGTTTAAATCACTCGCTGTGCTCGCTCGGACGGGCTAAAGCCCGCCCCTTAACCAAACGTTATGCATTTAATGGAGAAAGTACTTGAACAGGATATTTCCACTGCTCGCAGTGGGTATTGTTGCGGTGGTATTAATGTCAGATATCGGATTGGTCATGAAGTATAATCAAAACCCAGGCGCTTATTCTTTGCTGAAGAATATCTCATTTGTCCATTATTTGATCTTCGTTACAAACGGGATTCAGTTTGCACTAGCCAAGTTGCTGTTCTCGGTCCTGCTATTCGTGCTGTGGACATGGCGAGCAATTTACCCCGCAAAGGTATACTTGCTTGCATATATTACATATCTGTATTCATTTTCTTGGTTTTTAATTGGCGCTCTCGTTTTGACTGGTATTGTTGGGGTATTACAATATTCGGCAGGTCTTCCCTTAAATTTTTATGACTTTACCCTATTGTTTATAAGCACTCCTCTTGGGTTGCTTGCGCTGGTTGCCATTGGGCTGCCCTTGATACTGCTGGGGCTTCCAGGGTTACACAATCGTTGGATTGTGAGGAATAATGCATAACAAGCGGCAGCACGGTGACCGCTTCTCCACCGCTTCGCGGCAACAAATCGGCACGTGTGCCGGGCGTTATGCCTTCTATCCGAACCAGAAAAGCAACCACATAATTCACTGCCTTTTTATAAGGCAATTAACCAGCCAGAGATCTCATGGAAATGCACTCAAAAGTATCCCTTTGGATTTCCCTTCTCGCGCTCATTGCTTCATTTGTCACTGGATACTTTCAGTATCAATCATGGCAAGACAATGTCGAAGAGAAATTGAAAATTGAATTAAAGATGGTGCACCAGAATTCCCCATTAAACCCACTCGACTTAAGAATAATTAGTGGAGTAGAGGAAAGAAGTGACCTAGAGGCAGCCATTCTTATCACAAACATGGGAAGCACCACAGTCCGAATCACAGAGGCCGGGTATCAGGACCGTGACCTGCCCAATCTTGCATTTTATGCAGGCGCGAACGAGCCGAAGGTTTTAGCCCCAGGTGAACAGACATTATTCGTCGTCTCCGACGTCATAAAGGTTGATCGTCAACTTACAGATAACATTCTTTTGGGTGAAGAAAGGAATGCAAGAATATTTGCCACATCCACTAAAGGCAATCGTTTTGAAGCGTTGGCCATCATAGAGGTGGCAAAGTAGTAAAAGCTATGCCAAATATCTTAAGCTCGGGCCTAATCATGTAATCAAGTCCACTCTGGACTTCCCCCACTTCAGTGGACACCCATCCATAACTCTCAATAAGATGGGCTGAAGCTCGCCCCGTAACCAAACCTAAGGCATATCATGGATATAGTTCAGACCTACACACATACAATTTCTGCACTGGGTGCGATGGCGTTGTTGATGCTCTTGCAGCTGCTTGTCGCGGATGTTGTTGGCATCAGATCCAAGCATGTTCCTGGATCATTGGTTAACACGGGTCACGGCGATCTGCTTTTTCGGACTAGCCGTACCGTTGCGAACACCAACGAGAGCATTGCCATCCTGGTTCTCGCAACGATTTTCTGCATGTTTTCCAATGCTGCTCCCACATACACTGCCTATGCAGTTTGGGGCTTTGTCATCGCGAGAGCCTTGTACGCATTGTTCTACTACACAAATCTACAAATTATGAGGTCTGTCATTTTTGGCATCTCGCTACTCTGCCTGGCAGCGCTATTGGTTATTGGAGTCTCTACTTGAGCTGGACGACTAAAAGGTCGTGGCGATAAGCGTAGAATGCCCCGCGAGTCCTTGGAGATATCAGCTCTGCTCGCAGCGATGGTCGCTTTGACGCTCGTCCCTAGCACGAGCGTTGCCTCGGACGCGGGCTTTCACCTCAAGGAGGAAAGTCAAACATGGAAAAAGTTGTCACAGGTCTGCTGGTGCTGGTCGGGATCATTCATCTTTTGCCCGTTTCCGGGGTTCTTGGGGTGGAGCGCCTTGCGGTTCTGTATGGTGTTTCGCTGGGCGAGCCCAATATCCAAATCCTGATGCGTCACCGGGCTGTGTTGTTTGGTTTGCTTGGCCTTTTCCTGGTGTACGCGGCTTTTCAGCCATCGCTCAAGCCGCTGGCAATCATTGCTGGCTTTGTCAGCGTTGTGTCTTTCATCGCGATTGCATGGTCAGTGGGTGGTTACAATGACGCCCTTCGCAAGGTCGTTATCGCCGACATTATCGCTATAGTCGCGCTCATTGCCGCAGGTGTAATCCATCTGATTAGTCGCAACCAGAGTTAATCAATCTATTCAGTTTGCCTCGACTTGCGGACCCCTTGCGCCCGACGTTGATTCGCACTTCGAGCGCTAGCCCTAGAGCACCAGTGATGTGGCTAGAAATAACATCAAACCCATACCGATGATGTCGGTAAAGGTGGTCAGAAAAATGCTGCTGGCCGTGGCCGGGTCTGCACCAAAGCGTTTAAGAAGCAACGGCACCGCAACACCAAACAGGCCGCTGGCCATGCAGGCGCCGATCATGGCGATAAAAATGACGAAACCCAGCATGGCCGGGTTCGCGGAGTCTGTGAGCAGGGCATAGGCATACATGGCCGTGCCGGCAATGACGCCCACAGCGGCCCCGTTGAGCGCGCCCAGCAGTATCTCCTTACGCAGCAACTGCCTGAGCGGATAGTCTTGTATTTTGCCTAGCGTGATACCGCGCAGGGTAATCGCCATTGCCTGGCAGCCAGTATTGCCGCTCTGGCCGGCGAGCACAGGCAGGAAGGCGGCGAGGGCGACGATCTGTGCGATGGTGCCCTCGAACATGCCCACTACAAAAGCCGCTGCAAAGGCGGTGATCAGGTTTACCTGCAGCCATGGATGGCGCATCCGGAAGGCTGTCAGTACGGGTGTGTTGATCTGCTCTTCCTTGGCTACGCCATACTGGGAGCCAGCCTGGGTACTGAGCTCCGAGACAATACGTTCATAGAGCTTCCAGCCTCGCACCTCACCCACCACACACTGCTGATCATCCACTACCGGGTAAATGCGGTAGTGGCGATAGAGTACTTCGCTCACTGCGCTTTTGATCGGTGTGCTCTGCTGGAACGCGAAGGGCTCGAGCACCATGATGCTGGCGAGCGCTTCGGAGGGTTTTGAGAGAATCAGATCACGCATGCCCACCAAGCCCACCAGACGGTTTTCCTCGACCACAAAGATGTAGCTGATCTCGGAGACATCCGCGCTTTTCACCATGAATGCCAGGGCTTCGGCGACCGTATAGCTGGAGGGGAGTGTTGCCGTAGCGGGAGTCATGAGCTCGCCAATGGTTTCTTCAATGCCCGACAGCACAACACGCGTGGCCGTTTCTCCCGGTGCGGCGACTTCGCCCAGGTGAGAGGCTACCTGCATGGCCTGCTCGGTTGGCAGGCGTGAGAGGATGAACTGGATGTCGTCTGCGGGCAGACCAACCAGCTCCTCGGCGGCATCCCGTGGCGTCAGTTTGCGGATATGTTTGATTCGCTCAGTCAGTTCCATACTCTGTGACATGTCTCGGCCTGCCCTTGCTGTTTGATTCAGACTATAGCAGGCGTCCCGCCGGGATAATTCAATACCAATACTTGTAGTTACCCGCTCAGGGTCCATGCTGTAGGCCAATGCTTTTTCTGGAGCCCGCTCATGCGTGTTTTTTCCAATCCAGTTGGGGCCGGCTCTCTGTGGTTTGACAATCTGGCCACGGCTGAGGGAATGCCCGTAGCTTACGACCCCCAAGCTCGGAATTTTCTGCCCACGCCACCCTTTTGTGCCAATCGCGATATCATCGGCTGTAACTGGATAGCGCCAGCGGAAGGCGAGTTCTGCCGCTCCTGCAGCATGACGGGACTGGCTCCTGATACGTCGATTGCCGATGCCATCCCCAATTGGGCGCAAACCGAAGCGGCCAAACGCTGGGTGCTGGACAACCTGGGGCGCTGGCACTGGTTCAGACCTGAGGATCCAGGGGCGCGACCGGTGTTTCATTTGCTGGCTGAGGGTGCAACGCCGGTGCCCATGGGGCATGTCGACGGGGTCGTAACCATCAGTGTGGCGGAGGTAGATCCTGTTCTGGTGACAACCCGCCGTGAGGCTCTGGATGAGCCCTATCGCACCATGATCGGTCATATGCGGCATGAGATTGCCCATATGCTCTGGTGGCGCTTGAGTCTGCGCGAGGACTTTCTGGAGGCTTTCAAGGGCATGTTTGGTGACGTGATGATCAATTATCACGGGGCGCTGCAACACCACTACGAGAACGGTCCGCCGGAGAACTGGAAGCAGTTCTACCTGACCAGTTATGCCTCCGCTCATCCCCATGAGGATTGGGCCGAGACGGCAGCTCACTTGCTCCATCTGACCGATATAGCCGACAGCTTTGTGGCCACCGGGCTCTCTTCACCGCAGATACCCGACGCTGGCTGGGATCCCTACTCGGAGCCCGACGCTCAGCGCTTGATCCATATTGCTGCGACGCTCACCGTGGGCGTAAATCACGTGAACCGCTCCATGGGATTGTCGGATATATATCCCTTTGTGCTCTCGGAGCACGCCCGGCAAAAGCTCGCTTTCGTGCACGACTGGCTCCGGCGTGGTGCTTTGGGTCTTTGACCTGCAGCAATATCCTTTATAACCGCCTCCGGTAGTATCGCCGCTGAAACCCTTGGGTCCACGCCCGGACTTCAGCGACGAGGTTGCCTGGTGAAGTTTAAAGCCGTATTCCAATCGATGCGTTTACCGTTCCTGGTGTTGACTCCCGCCTGCGTGCTGCTGGGCGGGGCAATAGCGCTGGCGAGCTCCGCGCCAGTGATCTGGCTCCACTTGTGGCTGGGATTGGCTGGTGCGCTGGCCGCGCATATTGCCGTGAATACCCTGAACGAGTACCAGGATTTCCGTAGCGGGCTGGATGCGCTTACTTCTCGAACACCCTTCAGCGGCGGCAGCGGAGCGTTAATACGTTGCCCTGATGCAGCGGTGGCTGTGCGTGTGTCCGCAGGCCTGTCATTGCTTCTAGTCGTGCTGATCGGCCTCTACTTTATTATGCACTACGGTGCTGCGATCCTGCCTGTGGGGCTGCTGGGTGTTGCGATAATCGTGCTCTACACCCGGTGGATAAACCAACGTCCCTGGCTGTGCCTTGTCACGCCGGGTATCGCCTTTGGTCCTTTGATGGTGGTTGGCACCCATTTTGTACTCACCGGGCACTACAGCGTTGTTGCTGCCGGAGTGTCCCTGGTGTCTTTCTTTCTGGCTAATAACCTGTTGCTGCTCAATCAGTTCCCGGATATGCAGGCTGATCGCCAGGTAGGGCGACGTCATCTACCGATAGCCTACGGTGTGGAGTTTGCTACTGGCGTTTACGGTTTCATGGCGGCGGCGGCGATGTTGGTCATTGTTTTGGGCGTTGACTCAGGAACGCTGCCGTCTCTCTGTCTGCTCGCTTTACTGCCCGCTGCGATCGGGCTTTTCGTCTGGATGGGCGCCCGGCGATATGGAGATCAGATCGGTCGATTGAGGCCCTATCTGGCATTGAATGTGTTCGCTGCGGTTGTTACGCCGCTGGTGTTATCCATCACGCTCTTTCTTGGCCACTAGCCCTGAAACATCTCCAGACTCAGCAATAACTGCACCAGCGTGGCGTTGGCTATATCGATAAAGAAGGCGCCCAGCAGCGGGATGACCAGAAAGGCCTTGGGACTAGGGCCGAATCGGTTGGTAAGGGCGTTCATGTTGGCTATGCCGATTGGTGTGGCGCCCAGCCCCATGCCGATAAAACCGGAGCTGATGCAGGCGGCGTCATAGTCGCGGCCCAGCAGCGGAAAGACTACAAAGATGGTCAGCAGGGTAATAACAGCTGCCTGCATCAGCATGACCACACTGATCATTCCGAGGGCGCCTTGCAGTGACAACAGGGGCAGGCTGATGAGGCTCATGCCGAGGAACAGCTGCAGACTCAGATCACCCACCAGTTGGATGGGTCGGTGGTCGATAGTGACCTTGAACAGTTCCAACCCGTTGGTCAGCGCTATACCCAGGAACATCGCCGTGAGGAATGCTGGCAGGCGGATGCCAACCCCTGAGAGCCAACCATAGATCGACGCGCCCAGGGCAAAGCACAGTGCGATCAACAGCACGGCAGTCAGGACGCTGTTCAGCTCAATGATGTAAGTCACCTTGTTGCCTGACTCGATATGCTGGATTTCGGCGGTTGCGGCGTCCGAATGCAGACCATGGCGTTTGATGAGCCAGGCTCCCACTGGCCCGCCTATCAAGCCGCCCATGATCAGGCCCGCCGTGGCGAAGGTCATACCCATGGAACTGGCGTTGGTCAGACCAAAATGGGCTTCGAATAACTGGCCCCAGGTGATGGCCGTACCGTGACCGCCTGCCAGGGAGACGCTGCCGCCAATAAGCCCGAGCAGGGGGCTCTCGCCAGCAATAATCGCCACGAGAGTACCGGTCAGGTTCTGGAATATCAGCAGTACGACTGCCAGCCCCAGCATGATTGCCAGCGCTTTGCCGCCCTCGAGCATCTGCCGCAGGTGCGCCGACAGCCCAATAGTACTGAAGAAAGTGATCAGTAGCAGATCCCTGAGGTGCAGATCAAAACGAATGTCCTGCTTCGATGTGGCTTCAATTACTGCAACCAGTGCGCTGATCAGCAAGCCGCCAGTCACCGCCGGCGGAATGTTGTAGGTATGCAGAAAGGCTACCCGCCGATTTATATGGAAACCCATCCAGAGGGCTATGATCGCTATTGCCACAGTGACGGGTGTGTTTATTTCCATGGGACTGTCCTGACGGGGCTTGGTCACAAGACTAGCAAAGCCACCGTGACGATGAATTGATTCGGATCATAGCGCGCGGTACCGCCCGTCTGCGCTGGTACCTTTTTGGCTGGCAAAACGCTAGAATGACGGCCGCGCGTAACCGCAGTGGTTGCGGCAATGGGTTCCCTAACCCCATTTCATCCCAAAAAGGACATCACATGTCGTTGTTATCTTCTACGGTCAACCGCGCCGTTCTGGCGGGTTTGATTGCGTTTCACATCCTCATCATCATTGTCAGCAACTATCTGGTGCAGCTGCCTGTCACCCTGTTCGGCTGGCATACCACCTGGGGTGCTTTCAGTTTTCCTTTCATCTTTCTTGCAACCGATCTGACGGTGCGCCTGATGGGCAAGCATGCGGCGCGGCGCGTGATTGCGCGGGTGATGTTGCCAGCACTGGTGGCCTCTTACGTGGTGTCGGTAGTATTTCAGCAAGCGCAGTTCGGTGGCCTGGCGGCGCTGGGGGAGTTCAACCTCTTTGTGTTCCGCATCGCGGTGGCCAGCTTTCTGGCGTATGCGCTGGGCCAGTTGCTCGATGTTCAGGTGTTTGATCGCCTGCGTCAGCTGCGCCAGTGGTGGGTCGCCCCGGCTGCGTCGACTGTGGTCGGCAACCTGCTGGATACCTATCTGTTCTTCTCGGTAGCGTTCTGGCGCAGCGATGATCCGTTCATGGCGGCTAATTGGGTCGAGATCGCAACGGTTGATTATGCGATCAAGCTGATCATCAGTCTGGTGCTGTTCGTGCCGCTATATGGGATGTTATTGAGCTGGATCGTAAGGCTCCTGCCATCCGCTGCGCCGAGTCCTTCGCCCGCCATTGGCAGAAGCAGCTGAGCTGCCGGCTTCGGGCCGCTCGCCAGTGGTAAGCTTTGGTCAGCGAAACAGATCCGTCCGACTGCTAGCCAGTGCCTCGGCAATCTGCTGATAACCGCTCCGGCCTGGATGGTAACCGTCCGCGGCGAGCAGTCCGGGCTCGGTAACGAGGGGATACTCCAGATGGACGAAATCCTTCGGTTTCTCGTGAGCAAGACGGGCGTAGACCGCATCAAGCTGTCTGGCACGCCACCCCATGATCTGCCGTAACGGTGAGGGTAAGGCGGTGAACAGGTGCATGGGAGGTACGCTTAGCAGTATCAGCGGCGCCGGGTAACGCACGGCGAGCAGCTGGCGCAGGGCAAGTAGCTGATCACAAAAACGGCTTCGCGAGGTAAACCCCGTGGTGTCGTTGACCCCCATGCTCAACAGCACATTATCGGCCGCTGGCAGTTGCGTTTTATCCAGCTCAGCGATCAATGCCTGCATGCGGATGCCATTGATGCCAAAGGTATGCCAGGCGGTGGTCTGGCCTGTGCGCTGGTGAATCTGTCTGGCCAGTTGACTGGCCAGGCCCTGATCGTGGGTAACAACCCCGACGCTCGCGGCCGTGGACTCGCCAAGAACAAGAATCCGCCGGGCAGGGGCGCCTTCACCATATTGGCCGCAGGGGTTACCACTGCCCTCGGGTAGACGAGGCGTTGTGCGTCTCGCCCGCTTGCCCTGGTAGAGCAGCAGAGGCGATAGCAGGGCGGTAGTCAGCCAGAAGGGCAGGTGCATCGCGAGCGGGTCAGACCAGCTCTACTGCAACTGCCGTTGCCTCGCCACCACCGATGCACAACGCCGCAACACCACGCTTGCCACCGGTTTTTTGCAGGGCGTTGATCAGCGTGACTATGATCCGCGAGCCGGTGGAGCCGACCGGGTGACCCTGGGCACAGGCGCCACCAAAGATGTTGACCTTGGCATGGTCAAGATTATGTTCACGCATGGCCAGCATGGTGACCATGGCAAAGGCCTCGTTGATTTCAAACAGGTCCACGTCATCCTTGTTCCAGCCCGTCTTCTCGAACAGGTTACTCAGGGCGCCGACCGGGGCTGTGGTGAACTCGCTCGGATCCTGACTCTGTGTGGCGTGACCGACAATACGGGCCAGGGGCTTGAGGCCTCGTTTGTCAGCCTCTGCTGCGGTCATCAGTACCAGGGCGCTGGCGCCATCGGAGATCGAGCTGGCATTGGCGGCGGTGATGGTGCCGTCCTTTCCGAAGGCAGCGCGCAGGCCGGGGATCTTGTCGATATTGGCGTTGTGCGGCTGCTCGTCATCCTTTACCAGGACTTCACTATTGCGGCTGGTGACCGTGACCGGCACGATTTCGCTGTCCAGTGAGCCATTGTCGATGGCCTTTTTCGCGCGGGTCAGGGACTCGATGGCGTATGCATCCATCTCCTCACGGGTAATGCCGTGCTTGTCGGCTGTTTCCTGTGCAAATGAGCCCATCAGGCGGCCGGTGCGCGCATCCTCAAGACCATCGAGGAACATGTGGTCCTTGATTTCGCCATGTCCCATGCGCATTCCACCGCGGGCTTTTTCCACCAGATAGGGGGCATTGGACATGCTTTCCATGCCTCCGGCGACCATAATGCTGTTGGTCCCTGCCTTGAGCAGATCGTGAGCCAACATGACGGCTTTCATGCCCGAGCCGCACAGCTTGTTGATGGTGGTGCAGCCTGTAGCTGCGGGCAGGCCAGCATTAAGGCTGGCCTGGCGGGCGGGGCCCTGCTTCAGACCTGCCGGCAGCACACACCCCATGATCACTTCTTCCACGTCAGCAGGTTGGATGCCCGCCCGACTGACCGCTTCACGGATTGCCACCGCACCCAGATCGACTGCAGGTACGCTGGACAGACTGCCCTGAAAACCGCCCATTGGGGTGCGCGCGCCACTGACGATGACAATGTGGTTATCGGACATGCTGTGCTCCTGAAAAATGCTGACTGATTTTGAATGAAGGGTCATGTATCGACCCGATTGCATCATTATACCTGCTCAGTATACTCGCTGGATGAGTGTGATCAGGTTCATACTTAGGAGGGATAGGTAGCCAGGTATAAACTTGGCTATAGTAAAAGGCATGCTTGGCCCAAGGCCGCATCCAGACCAGACAAGCCCAACAATACAGGTCATTACAATGCTTAATACCCGTGTCATCAAACCAACGGACGAGGCGCATGCCACACCGTTGCTGATCAAGAACATTCTGCTATCCGGTCAGCGCTATGAGCGCACCCAGGAAATTGTCTACCGCGATATCAGCCGGTACGACTACACCACGCTCAATCAGCGGGTTTGCCGGCTCGCCAATGCCCTGACTGATGCGGGTGTCAAAGCCGGTGATACGGTTGCCGTGATGGACTGGGACACTAACCGCTATCTGGAGTGCATGTTCGCCATCCCGATGATCGGCGCTGTTCTTCATACGATCAATATTCGCCTGTCGCCCGATCAGATTCTGTACACGATGAACCATGCCGAAGATATTTTTGTGCTGGTCAACAGCGAGTTTGTACCGATTTACAAGGCGATCGAGGATCAACTCACCACAGTCAAGAAAACCATATTGTTGACCGATGGGCCGGAGAAAACCGCCGAGCTTCCTGATCTGGTAGGTGAGTACGAAGAGCTCCTGGCCGCGGCCAAGCCGACCTACGACTTCCCCGAGTTCGACGAAAACTCAGTCGCTACCACTTTCTACACCACCGGTACCACGGGTAACCCCAAGGGTGTGTACTTCACCCATCGCCAGTTGGTGCTGCATACCTTGACCCAGGCATCGACCATGGGCGGACTGGATAGTGTGCGGCTGTTTGGTAATCGTGATGTGTATATGCCCATCACACCGATGTTCCACGTGCACGCCTGGGGTATTCCGTACACGGCAACCTTGCTGGGCACCAAGCAGGTGTATCCGGGTCGTTACGAGCCGGAAATGCTGTGCAAGCTGATCCGCGAAGAAAAGGTTACCTTCTCCCACTGCGTGCCGACCATTCTGCAAATGGTGCTCAATGCCGAGGGTGCCAAGGACATGGACTTCGGCGGTATGAGGGTGATCATCGGTGGCAGCGCGTTGAATCGCAGCCTGTACGAGGTGGCCAAGAAAAAGGGCATGATCCTGTCGGCGGCCTACGGCATGTCCGAGACCTGCCCGCTGATCTCCAGTGGTTACATCAATCTGGAGCTGGAGCAGGGTACTGAAGATGACCGTGCTGCCTATCGTATCAAGGCCGGCACACCTGTTCCCATGGTTGAGGCGCGCCTGATGGATCCGCAGGGCGGGTTCCTGCCGCACGACGGCAAGACCCAGGGTGAGCTGGTGCTGCGCGCTCCCTGGCTGACCCAGGGGTATTTCCGTGAACCGGAGAAGAGCAAGGAGCTCTGGACCCACGGCTGGATGCATACCGGCGATGTGGCGGCCATTGACGAGATGGGCACCATTGAGATTCGCGACCGTATCAAGGACGTGATCAAGACTGGCGGGGAGTGGATTTCCTCCCTGGAGCTCGAAGATCTGATCAGCCAAAGTCCGGCTGTGAAAGAAGTGGCTGTGGTGGGTGTGCCTGATCCGCAGTGGGATGAGCGTCCTTTTGCACTGATCGTGCCCCATGATGGCAAGGAAATGGACGCGCGCATTCTGCGAGACCATCTCAAGCCCTACGCCGAGGAAGGCCGAATCAACAAGTGGGCCATTCCGAACCAGATCGCATGTGTTACCGAAATACCCAAAACCAGTGTTGGCAAGCTCGACAAGAAACTGATTCGTGGCGAGATTGTCAAATGGCAAGAGGCTGAAGCCCCCTTCCTGTCTACGCTCTGAGCGTATTCAAGATCGCAGCTGGCCGGTAACACCGGGCCGGTTGCGTTATCTTTGCCGGCCGGGGAGGTAGTCCGTTAGGCTGTTTCTCCGGCATGAAGGTTGGTTTCACGCCTTATAACGGTGGGGCCCCGGGGTATGTCTGCCAGACAGATTCATACTTTGGACGGTCTCTTACCGGCCGGCGCTCAGGTAGAGTGCTCGGCTGCATACGCTGTGCTGCACAGCAATGGCATCCTTCAATCGGCCGGGTTCAGATTCCTGGCCACAGGCAAGGCAGAGCAACTATGAAACCTAATTTCAGACATTCCGCATTGGCAGTCTCGCTGCTGGCTTTCAGCTCAGCAAGCATGGCGGCCGCTACGCCCGAGCAGGTTGCATCGCTGGGCAATACCCTGACACCCGTGGGTGCAGAGAAAGCAGGTAACGCTGCAGGGACCATCCCCGAGTGGACCGGTGGTCTGGCGACGGACGCTGCGCCTGTAAACGCTAACGGCTTTGCATCCAACCCCTTCGCCGACGACCAGCCACTGTTTGTGATCACTGCCGAAAACTATGAGCAGTATGCTGACAACCTTGCGCCTGGCCAGATTGCGATGTTCAAGCGTTACCCTGAAACCTTCCGCATGCCGGTTTTCGAAAGTCGTCGCAGTGTTGCCATGCCTGACGCGGTTTACAGCGCAGCGCGTGATAACGCCGCCAACACCAAACTGGCAGCCGGCGGTAACGGGCTGGAAGATTATCGTCTGGCCATTGCTTTCCCGATCCCCTCCAATGGTCTGGAAGTGGTGTGGAATCACATGACCCGCTTCCGCGGTGAGTCATTGCAGCGCATCATCGTGCAAGCGACTCCGCAGACCAATGGTAGCTACACCATAGTACGTTTCAACGAAGAGTATGTGATTCCCCAGGGCCTGAGTGATTTCACACCGGGCACCATGGATAACATCCTTTACTACTTCAAACAGCAGGTAACCGACCCGAGCCGCCTGGCCGGTAACGTGCTGCTGGTACACGAGACCATCAACCAGGTAGATACACCGCGTACGGCTTGGATCTACAATGCCGGTCAGCGTCGTGTGCGCCGTGCCCCTCAGGTCTCCTATGACGGTCCAGGTACTGCAGCCGACGGTATGCGTACTTCCGACAACCTGGATATGTACAACGGTGCACCTGATCGTTACGACTGGGAGCTCAAGGGCAAGAAGGAAATGTACATTGCCTATAACAGCTACAACCTGGGTTCGCCTGAGCACGACTACAGCGACATTATCCAGGCTGGCCACATCAATCCCGATCTGACTCGCTACGAGCTGCACCGCGTGTGGGAAGTCGAGGCGAACGTAAAGCCCGATCAGCGTCATATCTATGCCAAGCGCCACATGTTTGTTGATGAGGACTCCTGGCAGGCCGCTCACATCGATCACTACGACGCTCGTGGCACCATGTGGCGTGTAGCCGAAGCCCATGCCCTGCATCGCTACAAGGATCAGGTACCCGGTTTTGCCGCCGAAACGCTGTATGACGTGCTCGCCGGTCGTTATCTGGTTATGGGCCTAAACAACGAAGAAGCTCAGGACTACAACTACCAGCACGCCTCAAGCGCATCGGACTTCACGCCCGCTGCACTGCGTCAGGCTGGCGTACGCTGATAATCGCTCTGGGCTGCAGCGCAATGCTGTAGCCCGGTTCGTTACAAATCGACAATATATCTCCAGGCGCATCCCGCTAAACTTGGCGGCATGCCCGTTGCCATCTCTTCCCCTGGCAAGATGTTCCGGCCCCCGCTGCCGGCTGATCATTTGCCCAGACCCGAACTCGTTCGCTTGATTCAGAGCGCGGCCCAATGCCGTGTTGTGCTTATCTGCGCGCCTGCCGGTGCAGGCAAGAGTACGCTCGCTGCAGAAGTGGCCGAGCAGCTTCCGAGCCCCTGGCTGTCTACCTGGGTGGCGCTGGAGCGTCGGGACGCCGCGCCTGCGCAACTGCTACGCAGTCTGATTGAGGGGTTGCAGGCGCTGTTTCCTGGCCTGGGTACCTCCGAGCTGGCTCTGCTTGCGCAACAACAAGACCATCAACCGCTCGTCATCGAGCCTCTGATAGCCTCCCTGACGCGTGACCTGGAGCGGCAACATGGGTCACAACATCCGGTGTTGCTGATTCTTGACGATTATCATCTGGCCCGTAACGATGCCACGGACAGTCTGTGCGCCCTGTTGTTTGAACGTTTGCCTGCATGCTTTCAGATTCTTATAACCAGTCGTGGTCGTCCAACATGGCCGCTTGCACGCATGCGGGTAGCCAATCAGGTGCTGGAGCTTGACGAGCGACAATTGCGGTTGGATCCGCAGTACGCTTGGGCCTTTCTTGAGGGCGCGGGCGTAGACGTGGCGGATCGTCAATGGCTACGACAGAGGATCGAGCGTAATGAGGGCTGGTTCGCAGGGCTACGATTGCTTGCGCTGACTGCCCGTTCTGGAGGGCCGCAGGCCACGGTGAGTGAAGAGCAGTTGGTGCAGGAGTATTTGCTGGAGGAGGTGATCGGGGCGCAGCCGAGTCACGTTCAGGAGTTTCTGTCTCAGATTATCTGGCTTGATCATTTTACTGCCGAGCTGTGCGATCAGGTGCGTAACGCCGATGACAGCGGTGCGATCATTGACTGGCTGCTCCAGCACCAGGTGTTTCTGGTGCCGTTGGATCGGCAAGGCACCTGGTACCGCTTTCATCATCTGTTCTGTGATGTCCTTCGCCAGGGTGGTGCCGCCCAGGGACTTCCGTACCGGCAGGGCCTGCATTTGCGTGCCTGTGACTGGTTCCGCGAGCATGGACGTATTGCCGATGCGGTGGAGCAGGCGTTGGCTGCGGAGCGACCGGACGAAGCTGCGGCACTGGCTCAGCATTTGCCTCTCGACCAACTGCTTGCCGAGCAACATGTAAGCACCCTGTTGCGCTGGAAGGCGATCCTGCCGCGTGTTTTGCAGGGTAGTTCTGCCCCGCTGGTGCTGGTGCATGGCTGGACGTTGGCGCTGGCCTGTCAGCTGGAGGACGCGCGGGTCATGCTTGCCCGTCTGCAGTACTTCCTGCCGCAACCCGATGCTCAAGCGCAGCGCAGGCTGCTGGGTCAGGCGCTGGCCCAGCAGAGTTATATTGCCAGAGCTGCCGGGGCGCTGACTGAGGCGTCCAGCTGTGCCCGTGAAAGCTTGCAGTGTCTGGAAGCCGGGGACGTCGGTAGCCAACTGATCTCCATGCTGATACTCGCTGATATAGCCTTGTGCGAGAAGGACCTGGACGAGTCCAGACGCTGGGCCAGAAACGCATTGGAACTGGCCCAGCGCAGTGGCAATGTCCTGTTCGAGGCGCAGGTGGCGCTGGTGCGTGCTCGGCTGCTCCAGGCCCGTGGAGAGGTGGCTCGAGCCTACCGGCTGCTCGGCCAACAACTTGAGGTTCTGGGCGCTCTGGATTACCCGCAGGGTCTGGCGATAAGGGCCAGATTGACGATCCTGCATGGATACCTTGCTGGGCAGCTGGGTGATCCCCGGGCGGCTCGCCGTGAGGTCCGGCAGGGTATTGATGAGGCCCGCGCCTGTCGGGATATTCACGTTTTGCCTGGTTATTGTTTGCTGGCAGGCATTGAAGCTCGACGGCGCGACGGATTCGGGCAGGCCTTCGAGCTGCTGGCGGAGGCGGAGCGATTGATGCACCAGTGGGATATTCCGCCGGTTTTTTACCTCGGCTGGGGCACGGCCCTGAAAAGTGATCTTTGGATCAGCGCAGGGCGGCAGGAGCTGGCCGAGCAATGGCTGCCCCGGCTGCGCCAGACCTATTGTCTTGATGAGCCGGCTGCGCCGCCCAGCTTTTTTCATGTACTGCCAATGGTAATCGAGCGGGTTTACGCTCGGCTGTTATGGGGTAGGGGCGAACAGGATCAGGCTGAAGCCTTGCTTTGGGATTGCCTGGAGCAATTACAGGCACAGGGTGAGCGCTTGCAAGCCCTGTCGGTCATGACGCAGTTGGTGCAGATGCTGGCCCGCAGTCAGCGCCCTGCCCAGGCCCAGCAGTTGCTGCTCAGGGCCATTGCCTGGGCGGCTGATGACACCATCATAGGGCCGTTCGTGCCGCTACTCTCGCATATGCCTGTGCTGGTCCAGCGCGTTTTGCATAATGCCCCTCCGTCCCCCCTGAGAACTCAGCTTCAAGAGAAGTTGCCGGCAGTTAGCCAGGTTCTGGAGTCCCCGCAGATCGAGCCTTTGAGCACTCGGGAGCTCGCCGTATTGGAGTGCATAGCGCAGGGACACTCCAATCAGCAAATCAGTGAAACTCTGTTCATATCCTTGCACACGGTGAAAAGTCATGCCCGGCGCATCAACCACAAGCTCGGCGTGGCGCGACGCACCCAGGCGGTGGCGCAGGGCAAGCTTCTGGGTCTGCTTGGCTAGGTTGCTGGCGGGCCACGATTGCGTTGTACAGTGCTTCAGGGTAGGTTTACCTCCATCCCTGCAGTTGCCACCAGCCGTGGCTGATACCTGCGTCACGTTTTTATTGGTTGATGTCGGTGCGGTCCACGCCCGTGCTGCGAACCTCGCTGTCTCCTCGCGAGGCTGTGCTAACCTATTCACACGTTTTACGAAAAAAGGAATGAATACATGAAAAAGCAAATGATGATCGCAGCCAGCCTGAGTACCTTGATGCTGGTTGGTTGTACCAGTAATCCGTACACCGGCGAGCAGCAGACCGGCAAGTCTGCGCTCTACGGCTTGGGCGGCGCAGCTGCGGGCGCAGCCATTGGCGCAGCCACCTCTGGCAGCGATGATCGGGCCAAGGGCGCGCTGATTGGTGCCGCCGTAGGCGGTGCAGCAGGCGGCGGTTACGGTTACTACGTGGACAAGCAGGAACAGCGCCTGCGCCAGGAGCTTGAGGGTACCGGTGTGCGCGTCGTGCGTAATGGCGAGAACCTGCAGCTGGTCATGCCGGGTAACATCACTTTCGCCAGTGGTTCCTCTGACATTTCCAGCAGCTTCTATCCCACCCTCAATTCTCTGGTCAAGGTCTTCAAGGAGTTCGACAAGAATGGGGTCGAGATCATCGGTCATACCGACAGCACGGGCAGCAACGATCTGAATATGCGCTTGTCCCGCGACCGGGCGCAGAGCGTAGCGTCATACCTGGCCAGCAATGGTGTTTCCAGCGCACGTATCAGTGCAATGGGTGTGGGGCCGAGCCAGCCGATCGCCAGCAATGATACCGCTGATGGTCGTGCGCAGAACCGTCGCGTGGAAATCAACCTGCGGCCAACCCAGCAGTAAACCGCATGACGGTGTGAGCCGACCGGCGATACATAGTTATCGGTCAGCCTTGCCAGACGAAAAACGCAGCCCCAGGGCTGCGTTTTTTTTCATCATGATTCCGTTGTCCGCGTTATGCGCCGGGAGGATATTCCCGGTGCAGCTGGTCGAGTTGCTTGTCCTTGGCCTCCCACAGGGTGTTGACCCAGGCCTGGAAAGCTTCCCGGAACGCACTGTCATTCTGGTAATCGCGGCCTAAGAATTCCACCGGAATGGGCTTGAGTTCACAGCGCATGACGACCTTTCTCACCCGCCCACTCAACAGATCCCAGAAGCTCGGGTTGCCGTCGGGGTAGTGCAGGGTAATGTCCACCAGGGAGCGCAGCTGCGACCCCATCGCGTCAAGTACAAAGGCGATCCCGCCTGACTTGGGCCTGAGCAGATGCTTGAACGGTGACTTCTGTTCGGCGTGCTTGGCGGGTGTGAGTCGGGTGCCTTCAAGGAAGTTGAAAATGGCAACCGGAGTGGTCTTGAATTTCTCGCAGGCCCGGCGGGTGGCCGCCACGTCCTGACCTGCCTTTTCAGGGTGACGCGCCAGATAGGCCTTGCTGTAACGCTTCATGAACGGAAAATCCAGTGCCCACCAGCAGATACCGATAATCGGAACCCAGATCAGTTCCTGCTTGAGAAAGAACTTGAGCATCGGCATCTGGCGATTGAGGTTGTGCTGCAGCACCAGAATATCGACCCAGCTCTGGTGGTTACTTGTGACCAGGTACCAGCCGTCATAGTCCAGTTGTGCGACTCCCTGGATATCCCATTCGGTTTTGCCAGTCAGGCTCATCCAGCCACTATTGCAGCGTATCCAGAACTCGGCAATGCGGATTATCGCGCGGGTGCAGAGCACCTGCAGTCGTGGCATGGGTAGCAATTTGATAATGGATATCGGGAACAGAACGCTGAAGCAGATCAGCGTGTTGAGTATCAACAGCAGGGTAGCCAGGGCGCCGCGCAGGGCGTGAGGCAGGAAACTCAGCATGGAAGGGTGCTCTTTCAATGGGGCCGGCATGAATCATCCGGCCCTCTGATCGTTTTTTATTTGTCTGCCTGTATGGCGGTCAACGCAATGGTATAGACAATATCATCCACCAGGGCGCCGCGGGACAGATCGTTTACCGGTTTGCGCAAGCCCTGCAGCATTGGGCCAACGCTGACCACGTTGGCACTGCGCTGCACCGCCTTGTAGGTCGTGTTACCGGTATTCAGGTCTGGAAACACGAACACGGTTGCCTTGCCGGCCACCGGACTATCTGGTGCTTTCTGCAGGCCGACGCTGGCAATCGCGGCAGCATCATACTGGAGCGGGCCGTCGATCAGAAGACCGGGCTCGCGCTCGGAAGCGATGCGGGTTGCCTCGCGGACCTTCTCGACATCCTCGCCGGTACCGGATTTGCCTGTCGAGTAACTGATCATGGCTACCCTCGCCGGGATCCCGAAGGATTCGGCTGACCGGGCACTTTGAATCGCGATTTCGGCCAGTTCTTCGGCATTGGGGTCCGGATTGACTGCGCAGTCCCCGTAGACCAGTACCTGCTCGGGCAAGAGCATAAAGAAGATCGAAGACACCAGGTTGTAGCCCGGTGCGGTCTTTATCAGCTGAAAGGCTGGCCGGATGGTGTTTGCCGTGGTGTGAATGGCGCCGGATACCAGCCCGTCCACCTCGTCCAGGGCCAGCATCATGGTGCCCAGTACGACGTTGTCTTCAAGTTGCTGCAGCGCCATGGGTGCATTCAGACCCTTGCCGGCTCTGAATTCGACCATCTTGTCGACGTACTTCTCGCGCACTTCCTCCGGATCGATTATCTCGAGATCTTCAGGAAGCGTTATGTGCTGGGCCCGGGCCACCGCTTCTACCGACTCACGCTTTGCCAGCAGTACGCAACGGGCAATACCTCTGCGTTGGCAGATAGCCGCGGCCTGTACAGTGCGCGGCTCGTCACCCTCAGGCAAAACGATGCGCTTGGCGGCCTTTTGAGCGCGAGTCATCAACTGGTAGCGGAAGGCCGGTGGTGACATCCGTGCTTCGCGCGGCGCGTCGCAGCGACGCTCCAGCCAGGCGTGATCGATATGGGATGCGGCAAACTCGGTGACCTGTTCCGCACGTTCGTGATCATCTACCGGAATCTCGCGATTCATGCGGTCGAGCCGGGTCGCTGTGTCAAAGGTATTGGTGTCTGTGGCCAGGATCGGTAAGCCACCGGCGAGTGCCGGCTGGCAGAGCTGCATGACCCGTTCGTCGGGGGCGAATCCGCTGGTAAGCATCAATCCTGCCAGGGGGGTGCCCGCGAGAGATGCGAGGCTGGCGGCAATGATGATGTCGTCGCGGTCGCCGGGGGTGACAATCAAGGTACCCGGTTTCAGGCGCTCGACGATATTCGGTACCGTGCGCGCGCACAGGGCAATTTCCATGACGCGGCGACTATTGATGTGGCCTTCGTTCAATACGGTGGCATGCAGCAGCTCGGCTACGTCGGAGGTGCGCGGCGCGTTCAGGGTTTCTTCCCAGGGGATGCAGCCGATCAGACGGAAGTCCTCGGTATCCAGTACCTGGGATTCCTGTTTGAGTGCAAGGGCAAACTCCTTGAGGGTGCGTTTGAGTTCGCTACGGTCGCTGGGCAGTCGGTCCGCCAGCTCGAGTCCGCGTACCTTGTTGACGATCACGCCGAGCACCTTGGGATGGCTCGGCCCACCAAAACCCTGGGCATGAATCTCGATGCGGTCAGCCAGACTCGACATGTCGTCGTCATCCGGGGCGGTGACCAGAATCACATCCGCATCCAGGCTGCGCGCCAGGTGATGGTTGATGCGCGCTGCATAGCTGGCCTGACGGGTGGGCACCATGCCCTCGACAATCACTACATCGGCGTCTACTGCAGCCAGCTGATAGCGGCTGACAATATCTTCCAGAACCTCGTCGAGCTGCCCGTTGGCCAGCCGGTGTTCCACATCGGCCAATGCCAGGGGCTTGGGCGGTTTGAGATCAAGGGTGCGGCTGATCAGCTCGGTCGAGCGTTCAGGGCCCAGATCGCCTGGATGAGGTTGGGCGATGGGTTTGAGAAAGTGTACGCGCAGGCCCGTTCGCTGTAGTGAGCGAATCAGACCCAGACTGATCGAGGTAAGACCGACCCCGAAGCCGGTTGGAGCGATGAAGAAGGTATGCATGCAAGCGTCCCGTCTGTTGAATTATGGTTGGTCGAGCAACGCCAGACTCTCGTCAGCTATCTGGCGTTCCTCGTCCGTAGGGATGACCCATATGGCCGGAGAACCATCAGCATGGATGGGCGCGGCGATGCCTCTGGCCAGACCTGCGTTGGCATTCGAGTCGATTTTGAAACCCATCACGGCCATGTGCTCCACCGTGCGGGCACGTACACGGGTCGAGTTCTCGCCGATACCGCCGGTAAACAGTAGCCCGTCCAGTCGTGGTAGCGCAGCGCTCAGTCCAAGCAACGAACGTGCAAGCCGATAGCAGAACACCTCAATGGCCAGTCGCGCGCCTTCGTGACCGTCCGTGGCGGCCTGCTCCAGCTGCCGCATGTCGTTGGACAGGCCGGATAACCCGAGCAGCCCGCTTTCGCGATTAAGCAACTGCTCTATACGCGGTAGATCCCAGCCCAGGGTGCGGCCAAGATGGGCATGCAGGTTAGGGTCGACATCGCCGCTGCGCGTGCCCATGACCAGACCTTCCAGGGGCGTGAGGCCCATGCTGGTGTCCAGGCTACGGCCATCGAGCACCGCACAGCTGGAGCAGCCGTTGCCCAGGTGAGCACTGAGCCAGGCACCTTTTCCAGGGCCATGTCCGCTCAGTTCCCCCGCCTGATGGGTAACATACTGATGGCTGGTGCCGTGGAAGCCGTAACGGCGGATGGCGTGCTCGCGGTAGAGGTTTTCCGGTAGTGCGTAACGATAGGCATGGGCAGGCATGCTTTGGTGAAACGCGGTATCAAAAATAGCCACATGGGGTATGTCGTCAAACACGGCCATGGCGGCATGGATGCCAATCAGGTTAGCCGGGTTGTGCAGCGGTGCCAGATCGGCATTGGCGTTGATGGCTGCGATCACGCTGTCGTCAATCAGCTGGGCGCCGGTAAAGTGCTCACCGCCATGGACCACCCGGTGACCCACGGCAGCCACTGGTTGACCGGCGTGCTGCTCGATCAGGGGCAGCAAGGCAGCCATGGCTGTGCCATGGTCGCCATCGCTAAGAGTGGTTTCTTCCCGCTTGTTCGCCGTTTTCCACTCAAGGGTTGCGCGGTCGCTGCCCACGCGCTCGGCCATGCCGCTGAGCAGAGCTGCCCGATCGCCCTCGCGGCGCAGGGCGAATTTGATGGAAGAGCTGCCGCAATTGATAACCAGAACCAGTCGCTGGGCCATCGTTACCTCGAAAGTCGTCGACCAGATGGAGGCCTGAAATTGTTAAGCATCATAGTCTAGGCCCACCGTGCATCGGTCAACCCGTGCGTTCAGCGGCCAAACGGCGTAAACTGCCCCGTTTTAAGCGAAAAGACAGGTGACGAATTATGCAGATTGCTGCGAACAAAGCCGTATCGATTGAATACACACTCACCGATGATGCCGGCGAAGTACTTGATTCGTCTGCTGGTGGTGGTCCGCTGGTTTACCTGCAGGGCGCGGGCAACATTATTCCCGGTCTTGAGCAGGAACTTGAAGGCAAGCAGCCCGGCGACGAGCTGAAAGTGACCGTTGAGCCTGAAAATGCCTACGGCGAATTCAGTGCCGAACTGGTAGCCGTGCTGGGCCGCAACATGTTCGAAGGTGTTGATGAGCTTGAGCCTGGCATGCAGTTCCATGCCTCAGGCCCCGATGGCAGCATGCAGATCGTGACCATCACTGCAGTCGAGGGTGACGAAGTGACCGTCGATGGCAACCATCCGCTGGCTGGCCAGCGCCTGACCTTTGAGGTCAAGGTGGTTGAAGTGCGTGATGCGACCGAAGACGAAATCGCCCATGGTCATATCCATGGTGAAGGTGGCGTCGAGCACTGATACGGGTTGAGGGTCCCGGCTGACGGCCGGGCCAATACCTCGCAGTGATAAAGGCTTCCCTTGGGAAGCCTTTTTTGTGCCCGCCGTTTGGCTATTCAGTGTTATCAATTACATCAATGAAGCAGCGGCGTCCTATTAATAATAGGTGACCGGTCGTATAGTGATTGTATGAACGCAATCCAAGACAAGCGCGCACGTATTCTGGCGGCCGGTACAGAGGTCATGTTGCTCAAGGGCTACAACGGTACCGGTGTGCAGGAAATAACCCAGAGCGCCGGGGTGCCCAAGGGGTCCTTCTATCATTACTTCGAGAGCAAGGAAGATTTTGCGATCCAGGCGCTGCACTACTATTACCTGCCGAGGCTCGAGCGTTTCGGTAATGCGTTGCAGTCTGATGACGTAAGCCCCCGCGAGCGGATTCTGCGTTTTTACCGGGATCTGGTCGGCTACTTTGCCAACCAGCAGGAGCCAACGCATCAGTGCTTCATAGGTAGCCTGTGCCACGAAAAGGCAGGTGACAGCCAACCTATAGGCTACGCCGCCAGTGCCATCCTTAATCGCTCGAGCGAGCTTCTGGCCAACTGTCTGGTTGAGGCACGTGAGGCCGGCGAGCTACCCGCTGATCAGGACCCCCATGCACTGGGCGCCTTCATTGGTGCTGCATGGGAAGGTGCATTGCTGCGTATGAAGGTGGACCGACAGATAGGTCCGCTGAGGGTATTTATAAGCCAGCTGGAGCGTTTGCTGCGGCCTTGAGACCGGTTTGATTATTTGATAACAAGACGACCGGTCCACTCGCTGAGCCTGGAATCAAGGTCGCCCAGTTCATATCCCTATCCGTAACCAGATACAGTTACATAATTACCGCAGGAGTTTTACCTATGTCCGCTGATACCAGCCCCTTGTTTGCCTCTTTTCAGTACGGCCCGCTTACCCTCAACAATCGCATCGTCATGGCGCCGATGACCCGCAACTTTTCCCCCAACGGTGTACCGACCGAACAGGTAGTCGAATACTACCGTCGCCGCTCCGAATCCGGAGTGGGCCTGATCATCACCGAGGGCACCACGGTCAATCATGCGGCAGCCAGTGGCTACCCCGATGTACCGGCGTTCCATGGAAAAGAGTCTCTGGCTGGCTGGAAGAAGGTAGTCGATGCGGTTCACTCAGTGGGTGGCAAGATTGCGCCGCAATTGTGGCACGTAGGTAACACACGCCGTCTGGGTTCAGAGCCGAACGCAGACGTACCTGGTTACGGTCCGATGGAGAAGTTGAAGGACGGCCGGAAAATTGTCCATGGTATGACCCATGATGACATCCGCGACGTGGTCGAAGCCTTTGCCCAGGCTGCTCGCGATGCCAAGGAAATTGGCTGTGATGCAATCGAGCTGCACGGCGCCCATGGTTACCTGATTGACCAGTTCTTCTGGGAAGGCACCAATACCCGTGATGACGAGTATGGCGGCAGCATGGAGAATCGCGGACGTTTCGCCGTGGAAGTGATCAGTGCCGTTCGCGCTGCTGTGGGCCCAGAGTACCCGATCATCTTCCGTTTTTCCCAGTGGAAGCAGCAGGATTACACTGCGCGCCTGGCTCTCACACCGGAGTTGCTGGAAGCCTTTCTGGCGCCGCTGGTTGCCGCTGGCGTGGACATCTTCCATTGCTCGCAGCGTCGCTTCTGGGAGCCGGAGTTTGAAGGGTCTGATCTGAACCTGGCTGGCTGGACTCGCAAGATCACCGGTAAGCCCTGTATCACCGTAGGCAGTGTCGGCCTGGACGGCGAGTTTCTGGAGTTTATGGTCAAGACGGACAAGGTCGCCCAGACCGCCAACATCGATGATCTACTGGTGCGCTTGGGCGCTAACGAGTTTGATCTGGTGGCAGTAGGTCGTGCTCTGATCGTCGATCCCGAGTGGGCTGATAAGGTCCGTGAGGGTCGTTTCAGCGAGATTCTTCCCTTCAGCCGTGAGGCTCTCAAGACCCTGGCTTGAGCCCTGGGTCTCTGGCGGGGGCGGCTCGTGCCGCCTTCGCCTGGCCTGATGCAGCCCTGCTCAGGTAACCTTCGAATCGATCGACCACCGGGCCCCAGCCAAGCTGACAGGCCCGATGTCTCGCGTGTATCCTCACGCTCCGCCTACCTTCTGCGTCCTCAATCAGCCATGCCAGATTGCTGGCAAACTCTTCTGCGTCACCGATGGGGGCAAGGCAGCCGCTGAAGCGGTCGCGTATATGCTGGTGCGCAGCGGCAGAGTCGAAAGCGTTTATGGCAAGGCCCGACGCCATGGCTTCCGTGACCACGTTGCCAAAGGTTTCAATCACGCTTGGGAAAACGAATATGTCGGCGCTGGCATAGGCCTTGGCCAGGCCTGCGCCGTTCAGCCAGCCGGTGAAAAGAGCGTCGGGTAATTGCTGCTGTAAATCTGCGCGCATGGGACCATCGCCCACAATGACCAGGCGCAGTCGTTCCGGATGCTGCGCTGTGTGAAGCGCTTCTTTCCAGGACTGCACCAGAAGTAACAGATTTTTTTCCGGAGCGAGTCTGCCCACGTGCAGGAGTACGATGTCACTCTCTTGCGCGCGCCATTGCTGGCGCAGTTCTGCGCTGCGATGGCTGGGGTGGAATCGCTCGCAATCGACCCCTCGACCAAGCAGGACGAGATTATCCAGCCCTGCGCGCATAAGCTCTTTCTGTTGAGTAGGGCATGCAGTCAGGGTCAGTTGGGTACGATTATGGAACCAGCGCAAATAACTCATGACGGGTTGTTGCAGCAGGCCCACTCCGTAATGATCGGCATATTGCTGGAAATGAGTATGGAAGCCGCTGATGACCGGGATTCCCATCTTCCTGGCAACGCGCAGCGCGGACCATCCCAGCGGCCCTTCGGTAGCCAGGTAGATCGCGTCTGGCCGCTGTAGCTTCCACATGGCACGCAGTCTGTTGCTGGCTGGCAGGCCCAACTGAAGCTCGGGGTAGCGTGGAATGGCCATGCCGTTGACGCGCCGCTCCAGGAGTTCAGGGCCGTTGCTGATGCCCGGGCGCTCGCCGGGTTGGGCGGGTCTTATCAGTTGAATCTGGTGGCCACGTTGCAATAGTCCCCGGCACAAATAGCCAAGGGTATTGGCGACACCGTTCACCTGGGGTGCGTAGGTTTCGGTGACCAGAGCAAAGCACTTTCTCGGGGCGGGATTAGTTTTCATGATCCCAGTATGGGGTGGCGCCATGATGCAAATATGACGCTTTTATAACGAATTCATGTCTGCGCGGCCCCACGTTCACGCACCCAGAGCAGTGTTGAGCCTGCCACGGCGGAGGGCATTACCAGCAGGTTGATCAGTGGAATCAGCATGCCCACGTAGACTGGCAGACCGAAGCCCATTGACAGCAGACGCCTGCCTCTCATCCAGCGCAGCAGATCAATAAAGCTGACCTGATCATTGTCAGCCTGAAGATCGATGTACTGCACCGCCATCATCCATACGCCAAAGGCGATCAATAGCGGTGAACTGATCAGATTGATGACCGGCACGAAACTCAGCAATAGCAATATGATCAGGCGTGGCAGGTAATAGGCAATCTTGCGTAACTCTCGGCCCAGGGCGCGCGGCACTGCCAGCATGATGTCGCGCAGGCCGGTAGACGGGCTGACTTCTCCGCGTTCCTGCTCGGCCACTTTCTCGGCCAAAAAGCCGTAGAAGGGCGAAGCGATTAGATTGGCCAGGATGCTGAAGCCAAAAAACAGCACCAGCAGCACCAGCAGTGCAAAGAGTGGCCAGAGCAGCCATTCGATAAAGCTCAGCCACTGGGGTATCGTTGCCATCAACTGCGCCATCCATATATTGAACTGGCGTATCCCCCAGCCAATCAGCCCGGCAAAAACGGCCAGATTGAGCAATAACGGGATCGCCACAAAGCGGCGTAAGCCCGGCTGACGTACGAGTTGCCAGCCCTGGCGCAGATAATCGGGGCCGCTCAACGGGGCTGATGTTTGCTTCATGAAACAGATCCTTGCTTAAAGAAGGTAAAAGAGCGCTGCGATAGGGTTAAACTATCCGGCTTATACAACGATTGGAATACCCAGTGCCGGCATGCATGGCCTACCATGCGATCCGACACTTACCGTCGGGACACCCCGGCCTGAACCGATCTCTCGCATATTAACCTTACCGCCATGGCGGTGCTCTGGAGGCAGCATGACCGATGTACGTCACACCCGTCTGATTATTCTCGGATCCGGCCCGGCAGGTTACAGCGCCGCTGTGTATGCCGCGCGCGCAAACCTCAAGCCCGTGTTGATCACGGGAATGCAGATGGGCGGTCAGCTGACCACTACGACTGACGTCGACAACTGGCCAGGCGATGTCGAGGGCCTGCAGGGACCGGCTCTGATGGAGCGGATGCGTGAGCATGCCGAGCGTTTCGAAACCGAGATTCTCTTTGACCATATCAACAAGGTTGATCTGACCAAGCGTCCTTTCACCCTGTGGGGCGATCAGGGCGAGTATCAGTGTGACGCATTGATCATTGCCACCGGTGCCTCTGCCCGCTATCTGGGCCTGCCTTCGGAAGAGGCCTTCATGGGCAAGGGCGTTTCAGCCTGCGCTACCTGTGACGGTTTTTTCTACCGTAACCAGGATGTGGCGGTTATCGGTGGCGGTAATACCGCAGTTGAAGAAGCGCTGTACCTGGCCAACATCGCTCGCAAGGTTACCGTGGTGCATCGCCGCGAAGTGTTCCGCGCCGAGAAGATCCTGGTCGACAAACTGCTGGCCCGGGTGGCTGAAGGCAAGATCGAGCTCAAGCTCAACGCGACGCTGGATGAGGTGCTGGGCGACCAAACTGGCGTGACCGGCATGCGTGTCGCCAAGACCACTGGTGAAACCGAAGACATCAAGCTCAGCGGTGTCTTCATTGCCATTGGCCATACGCCCAATACCAGTCTGTTCGAAGATCAGCTCGATATGAAAGACGGCTATCTGAAGATCCAGAGCGGTACGGAAGGAAATGCAACTGCGACCAACATACCGGGTGTATTTGCCGCGGGCGACGTAGCCGATCACGTGTATCGTCAGGCGATCACTTCGGCTGGCGCCGGATGCATGGCTGCACTGGATGCGGAGCGGTATCTGGACGAGCTGTAATAGCGCATTTGAAGGTGACAGGCGTTCGCAATACCAGTAAGGCCCCCTTTTTAGGGGGCCTCGTTGTTTCTACCAGTACCACCCCAGTGCCAGGGTGAGTTCATCACCCCGGTTGCGCTCGTACAACAGTCGCAGATCCTGGTTATTGCCCATGCTCCTTCGCGCTTCCAAGCGCCAGGCATTATAGGTAGAAATCCTTCCGGCGACCGGAATCCGGTGCTCTACCTGTATTTGTGCATCCCATAATGATTCGGTCTCCAGGTTCAATCGTGCACCCATTCGCGCAAAACCGTAGCCTTCCTGTAAGCGATTTTCCTGCACAGCTGCACCCACGTAGGTGGTAGCAAGCAGGCTTTCATCAAGCCGAAAGCCGTAACCCCGATCTGCTTGTACGCGTGGTACGAGGCAGTGCTCGCAGTCGAGGCGCAGGGGTTCTACGCTAACTTTGAGATTCCATGCAGTGCCCGTATCACCCGGCAGTCCGGTCATCGCGGGACTCACGCTGGCGATGGAAATCAGGTCCAGCTGCTTTAGCTGAATGCCCAGGTCGGAAATGTGCAAGCGCAAATCACCCATGCTCAGCGCAGCTCTTTTGACGTGGGCATGGTCTGCATCAAGCGCGTCGTAATAGGCAGGTTTCAATCGCAGCGATAGGGCGCCAGAGGTGTCGGAATTGTAGCTAAGACCTAGTTGAAACCAGCTTGGAGCTCTGCCGGTATGGGGTGATTCTGGCTCCTTGGTATCAAACGATGGTAAGCCGGGAGGTAGTTGATAACGCATTGCCAGTGTCTGTCGGTGGGCAAGATTAGCGGGATCCTCCGCGCCAGCCTCCCGATCCCGTATAAATTGGTAGTAATCGAGCAGGGTATCCAGGATGCGCTGACGGGAGTCGAGGCTCTGGAGAGTAAATGAGACATCCTCAAAGTGAATCTCCTCGAGTGCCAGTTCTTTGAAGAGCTGTTGTTCAGGCCGGCTTAGCCCTTGGTATTTGCCATATAACCGGGACTGACGGGAAGGGTGGTAACTCACCTCGCTCAGCAGCGGTCTATTTTGGTAGCTGGCGCTCCCAAGGCTTTGGATCAAGCTTTGCGGTATGGTCCAGGGCCGACCGTCCGGTATGATCTCCAGGCCCTCGACAATCTCGAGTATCTCAGCCATGCGGTACGCACAATTGCGTCGAAAGAAGTAGTAGGTGTAACGCTTTCCCAGTACTTCCCAGGCATGGGCGGTGACCAGTTTGACAGCCTCTGGGGGCAGGTCCAATTGATATTCCCACATGTCACGAAGTTCGTTTTCGCCGTAGTTGTGATTGTGAAAATAAAAATTGATATGACTGAAGCCGCCGTCATAACCGCCGAAAATGCCTTTGAATATATAGGTGATGGGATCATCGTCGTTTTCCACAATGGCGCCATAGTTGAGGCTGGCATCCATCAGGCCGCCTTGGCTGTGGTCATCTGTGAAATTGAATTTCAACAAAGTGTGGCCGTAATACGAGGCGGGGTTGCCCAGATAGCCGGTGGCGAAGACCACGCTGACGGATGAAACGGTATTGTGGCGCGTCCATTTGTCCAGTTCAGGACAGGTAACGTCTTTGTCTATTTCCAGTTCGGCGCCAAGTTGGCTCTTGAGCCAGATAGCGCGCGCTGGAAAACGGCAGGCGGCGTGTGATCCCGTAGCATCATTTGCATCAGCACGTTCCTTGAATGCACTAAGGGTAGCCTGCAACTCAGCAAGCGGATTCTGACTGCCTTCGGCTGCAAGAAAGAATTCAGGACTTGAAATAGCACTTTGCAGGCGATGCTGTATTAATCCGCTTTTTTCGTAGTGGAGCAGTTTAAGCCAGACAGGGTGGCTGGAAAGCTCTCGAAGTACGTCCGATTGGTCGCCTGATATTGCGTGCTGACTGTTAATCAATAATAAGCAGCCGAACAGACGGAACAAGTGTTGCAAGAGGGAATGGCGCACGCGGAAATCTTATTGGTCTGGGATACTGCGGGAAGAGGGTCGTCGGTGCGCGGCACCGACGACCCACTGACTCAAGCCTGGCAGCTCAGGCTGACAGCCTGGTCCATGGCATCGTAAAGGCCCGCGGCCTTTTCGATATGGGGCATGTTTTCAAAGCCGTCGGCGCCTACTTGGCCAGAAAGGCTGTTGCGTGCGCTTGTGATGGCTGCCGAATGACTGCCCGAATCGCACTCGAGAATATTCAGCAATGTAGTCAAGTGTTCACCTTCACCCTTGGCAGTCTCTTCAGCCAGACTTTCGTAGGTGTCATTGATAAACAGTGCTGCAGCCAGGTTCTTGCCTGAGCAGGTTTCCGGGCTCATGGTGGCGGATGTCACCGCTGTGGTACCGATATCCCAGATTACGTTGGACGTGACTGCAGCCCAGCCTACGGTGGGGAACAGAGCTGCGCCGATGCCGCAATCCACGTACGGATTCGGGCCGGAACCTGCGACTTTGGATTGGGCGAAGGACGGAGCACTTACGGATACACAGGCAACGAGGGCGGCGGTTGCCAAGATTTTGATTTTCATTTTTTGCATTCTTCCTGAATTATTTATTATTCCCTTGAGTCATAAAAACACCAAGGAAACGCAATATATTTCAAGGTCTGAAAAACGGCAATAGCATTTTGCCATTGTCGATAATTCGCTTGCGGGAAGCGTGCGAAGGGTGCTTTTACCGAGGGCATTACAGGGAGGGAGTGTGTCTTTATGAATGACCATTTGC
Organism: uncultured Halopseudomonas sp.; assembly: GCF_963977355.1. Taxonomy (NCBI): domain Bacteria; kingdom Pseudomonadati; phylum Pseudomonadota; class Gammaproteobacteria; order Pseudomonadales; family Pseudomonadaceae; genus Halopseudomonas; species uncultured Halopseudomonas sp. Next base: position 82,318 of record NZ_CAXBOV010000013.1, read on the forward strand.
TATGCAAATGGTGCCTCGAGGGAGAATCGAACTCCCACTCTGTCACCAGAAACGGATTTTGAATCCGCCGCGTCTACCAATTCCGCCATCGAGGCCCGTGCTTTCGTACAGACGGCGCGGAGTATACGAATCCCGTGGGTTGGTGGTCAATGGCGGAAGCTGTAATAAATGCGCTTTCTTTGGCCTGGTGTTCGGGTTTCGGCTATCATGTGCGGCCCTTTTACTCCGCCTGGAAGCCATCTCCGCATGCGTCTCAGCGACTTTCATTTCGACCTGCCAGACAGTCTGATCGCACACCACCCGCTGGCGGAGCGTCGCGGTAGCCGACTTTTGTATCTGGACGGCCCGAGCGGCAATGTGAGCCATCGGCATTTCATTGATCTGCTGGAGTACCTGCGCCCGGGCGATCTGATGGTCTTCAACAATACCCGAGTAATTCCGGCCCGGCTATTCGGCCGCAAGGAAACCGGGGGCCAGCTCGAGATCCTTGTCGAACGTGTGCTCGACGCGCGCCGGGTGCTGGCGCATGTCAGGGCCAGCAAGTCGCCCAAGGGCGGCAGTCGTATCATTGTTGACGGTGGCGCGGTGGCGGTGATGGTTGCTCGGCATGATGCGCTCTTCGAGCTGGCATTTGACGAGGATGTGCTGGCGCTTCTTGAGCGGGTCGGGCACATGCCCCTGCCTCCCTATATCGACCGCGCCGATGAGCCAGCAGATCGCGAACGCTATCAAACCGTGTATGCACAGAAAGCCGGGGCAGTAGCGGCGCCTACCGCAGGGCTGCACTTCGACCAGGAAATGCTGCAGGCAATTTCCGACAAGGGCGTGCAGCGCGCCGAGGTAACTCTGCACGTGGGTGCTGGCACCTTTCAGCCAGTTCGAGTCGAGCGCATCGAAGACCACCTGATGCACAGTGAGTGGCTGGAAGTTGGTGCGGATGTGGTCGAGGCGGTCAATGCCTGCAAGGCACGTGGGGGTAGGGTGATCGCGGTGGGTACTACCAGCGTGCGATCCCTGGAAACCGCTGCCCGTGATGGCGAGCTGAAACCTTTCAGTGGCGATACCGATATTTTTATCTACCCTGGTCGCCCGTTCCACGTGGTGGATGCACTGGTGACCAATTTCCATTTGCCGGAATCGACTCTTCTGATGCTGGTGTCGGCATTTGCCGGTTACCCGCAGACCATGGCGGCTTACCAGGCGGCGGTCGCGGAGCATTACCGCTTTTTCAGTTACGGTGATGCGATGTTCATCACCCGCAATCCGGCTGCGGCCGGCCCCGAGGACGCAGCATGAGTCACATGAGTTTTGAGTTGCTGGCTACCGACGGCAAGGCGCGTCGCGGTCGGCTGACTTTCCCCCGCGGCGTGGTGGAAACCCCAGCATTTATGCCCGTGGGCACCTACGGTACGGTCAAGGGTATGCTGCCTCGCGATGTCGAGGCCATTGGCGCCCAGATCATCCTCGGCAACACCTTTCATTTGTGGTTGCGACCGGGTACCGAGGTGATCAAGGCGCACGGTGACCTGCACGACTTCATGCAGTGGCAGGGTCCGATTCTGACTGATTCCGGTGGTTTTCAAGTCTTCAGCCTCGGTGCCATGCGCAAGATCAAGGAAGAGGGCGTGTATTTTTCCTCACCGGTGGATGGCGCCAAGGTGTTCATGGGGCCGGAGGAATCCATGCAGGTCCAGCGTGATCTGGGCTCTGACATTGTGATGATTTTTGACGAATGCACGCCCTATCCGGCTGACGTGGATACTGCCCGTGTCTCCATGGAGCTGTCCCTGCGTTGGGCCAAGCGTTCCAAGGTCGCCCACGGTGATAACCCCTCCGCTTTGTTCGGTATTGTGCAGGGAGGCATGCATGAAGAACTGCGCTTGCGTTCGCTGGAGGGATTGAACGAGATTGGCTTTGATGGCCTGGCTATTGGCGGTCTGTCTGTTGGTGAGCCGAAGGAAGAAATGATCAAGGTGCTGGATTTTCTACCTCAGCACATGCCGACGGATAAGCCACGTTATCTGATGGGTGTCGGCAAGCCCCAGGATCTTGTTGAGGGCGTGCGCCGGGGAGTCGATATGTTCGACTGTGTTATGCCTACGCGCAACGCCCGTAACGGGTATCTGTTTGTTGATGCAGGCGTAATCAAGATCCGCAATGCGGTGCACAAACACGATTCCTCGACCCTGGATCCGACCTGCGACTGCTATACCTGTCAGCATTTTTCCCGTGGATATCTGCATCATCTGGACAAGTGTGACGAAATGCTCGGCAGCATGCTCAACACTATCCACAATCTGCGCTATTACCAGCGACTGATGGGCGGTTTGCGCGGTGCCATCCAAACAGGTACATTGAGCGCCTTTGTGGACGACTTCTACGCTCGGATTGGCTTGCCGGTACCTCCCCTGGAGGCCTGAAAAGCGCTCTGGAAGCGCCCTTGATCTTTCTTTCGAGTAAATACTACAGGAGTGTCACATGAGCTTTTTCATACCTGCCGCCATGGCTCAAACGCCAGGAGCAGCATCACCCATGGGTGGTGGTTTCGAATGGATTTTCCTGGTCGGTTTCCTGGTCATCTTCTATTTCATGATCTGGCGTCCACAGGCCAAGCGGGCCAAGGAACACAAAAATCTGATTGGTGGTCTGGGCGTAGGTGACGAGGTCGTGACCGGCGGCGGGATTCTCGGCAAGGTAAAGAAAGTCACCGACGAGTTCATCGTGCTGGAAGTAAGTGAAGGCCAGGAGCTGAAGTTCCAGAAGGGCGCTGTTGTTGCAGCGCTGCCCAAGGGCACACTGAAAGCCATCTGATCCGCACCAACCACCTTTCTTCGGGCGCCCTTTGGCGCCCGGATTGTTATCGGGCTCCGATATGCTCAACCGTTACCCCCTCTGGAAATACCTGCTGATCGTCGCCGTGCTGGTTCTCGGCGTGATCTACGCTCTACCCAATCTTTATCCGGACGATCCGGCCATCCAGATTTCCGGCGCTCAGACCGGCCAGACTATCGAGCAGCGTGAGCTGGATCGGATAGAGGCCGCGTTACAGGACGCTGGTATTGCCACCAAGGGCACTGATCTGGGTGACCTGGATCGTTCCGGTCTTGTGCGCCTGGTCAATCGTTCAGATCAACTGGCTGCTCAGGACGTAGTGCGACGCACCCTTGGCCAGCAGTTTGTTGTTGCTCAAAACCTTGCTCCAACCACACCGCAGTGGCTGATGAATATCGGCGCTGGCCCGATGAAGCTGGGTCTCGACCTGTCTGGTGGTGTGCACTTCTTGCTGGAAGTGGACATGGACAAGGCGATAGAAGCGCGGGTCAATGTGTACGAGAGCGAAATCCGCAATCTGCTGCGCGGAGAGCGCGTGCGTTATCGCAGCATGCCGAATCAGGGTAATGTGCTGCAGTTCGGGTTTACCGATGAGGCGCAGTTGTCTGAAGCGCAGCGTCTGATCAGTGCCGACTACAACCAGTTTCAGATGACTACGGTCAGTCGTGAGGAGCTGGAGGTGCTGCGCCTGACCCTGACTGAAGCCGAGATGGCAGAGATTCGCGACTACTCGGTACGCCAGAACCTGACCACGGTGCGTAACCGGGTTAACGAGTTGGGTGTGGCTGAACCGCTGGTTCAACGCCAGGGGGCAAACCGTATCGTTGTGGAGCTACCCGGCGTGCAAGATACTGCCGAAGCCAAGCGTATTCTCGGCAAGACAGCGAACCTGGAGTTTCGTCTGGGGGCAGAGTCTGATGCACCACGCGCTACGGTCGAGACCTTCGACTTTCGTGGCGACAAGCGTCCCCCTGCGGATGTTGAGCGCAGCATTATCCTGACCGGTGATCAGGTAACCGACGCCCAGTCCAACTATGATGAGAACGGCCAGCCTCAGGTCAATATACGTCTCGACGGCCCGGGCGGCGACATGATGACGCGAGCCACCCGCAACAACGTGGGACGCGGTATGGCGGTGATCTTCATCGAGCAACGACAGATTTCACGCAAGGTTCAACAGGAAGTCGACGGTGAGATGGTTGAAGTTGATGTGCCAGCCTTTATCGAGGAAAAGAGCATCATCAGCCTGGCGACGATTCAGAGCACACTGGGCAACCAGTTCCGGATTACCGGCCTGGACTCACCGGCTGAGGCTTCCGAGCTGGCGCTGTTGCTTCGCGCGGGCGGTCTCGCTGCACCGATGTACTTTGTTGAAGAGCGCACCGTAGGTCCAAGCCTGGGTGCCGAGAACATTGCCAAGGGTGTATCGGCCACGCAGGCAGGTTTTGTCCTGGTTCTGATCTTCATGTTGGTGCTGTACAAGGTGTTTGGTATCTACGCCGGTGTGGCCCTGAGCTTCAATCTGGTTCTGTTGTTGGCATTGATGTCGCTGCTGGGCGCTACGCTGACCTTGCCAGGGATCGCGGGTATCGTGCTCACCCTGGGTATGGCTGTGGATGCCAACGTGCTGATCTTCTCTCGTATCAAGGAGGAAATCGCCGGAGGGGTGTCTGCGCAACGGGCTATTCATGAAGGCTACGACAAGGCTTTTTCGGCGATCATCGACGGCAGTCTGACAACCCTGCTTGTGGGTGTGATTCTGTTTGCCATGGGTTCCGGCCCGATCAAGGGCTTTGCAGTAACGCTCTCGCTGGGCATCCTGACTTCGATGTTCAGTGCCATCATGGTCACCCGGGCGATGGTCAATCTGACCATTGGTGGACGTGACATCAAGAAGCTGTGGCTGTGAGGAGCGCGACATGATTACCAGTAAAACCATCAAGTTCATGGGGCTGCGCAAGCTGTTCTACGCCGTCGCCATTGTCCTCATGATCTGCTCCATCGCCAGTCTTGCGGTCAAGCAGCTCAATCTGGGGCTCGACTTTACAGGCGGTGCTTTGGTCGAGCTGCAGTATGAGTCTGCAGCTGATCTCTCCGAAGTCCGCACTATTTTGCGTGCTGCGGGTTATGACGATGCGGTAGTGCAGAACTTCGGTGCATCCACCGACGTGCTGATCCGCCTGGCTAGTGATGATCCTGATCTGGGTAGCCGAATCGCAGAGATTGTCCGCGGTGAAGAGAGCGGTGAAGTTACCGTCAAGCGTATCGAGTTCATTGGCCCGCAGGTCGGGGAAGAGCTTCGTGACCAGGGCGGTCTGGGTATGCTGCTGGCAATGGGCGGAATTCTGCTCTATGTGTCGCTGCGTTTTCAGATGAAATTCGCCGTGGCATCCATCGTCGCGCTGGTCCACGACGTAATCTTCACGCTCGGTATTTTCTCGTTCTTCGGCATTTCCTTCGACCTCACTGTGCTGGCCGCATTGCTAGCTGTGATCGGTTACTCGCTGAACGACACCATCGTGGTGTTCGACCGGGTGCGGGAAAACCTGCGGGTGATGCGCAATGTCGAACTGGAAGAGGTGATCAACGTCTCCACTACCCAGACGCTCGCGCGGACATTGGCAACGTCGGCATCGACCTTGCTGGTACTTTTCGCACTGTATTTCTTCGGTGGCGAGAATATTCAGGGCTTTGCGTTGGCACTGATCATCGGTGTGGGTATTGGTACTTACTCGTCAATCTATGTGGCTAACGGTCTGCTGATGACGATGAACCTGACCCGCGAAGATCTCATACCGCCGCAGATTGAAGAAGAGGCGGACGACAGGCCCTAGCTGCGTCAGGCTTAAAGTCCCAACTGGAGCGTGCAGGTCTAAAAAAAGGTTCTTGGCTGAAGTCCGAAGTGATGCGGACCAAAGCGAAGAACCTTTTTTGCTTCCAGCTTTCCCGAACTACCAGTGTCCGAAAAGCTTGCTACTGGTATCTGCTGAAGCGCCTTAGCGCTTCATGCTGGGTGCCAGGTGTGGCTGGATCGCGGTGAGCACTGCCTTGAAGCATTTCGGGTTGCCCGCCACGATGTGGCCTTTCTCGAGGAAGTGGTGGTCGCCGGTAAAGTCGCTGACCAGACCGCCCGCTTCCTGAATCAGCAGCGTGCCCGCAGCCATGTCCCACTCGGCCAGACCGGCTTCCCAGAACGCGTCGTAGCGCCCGGCGGCAACGTAGGCGAGATCCAGGCTGGCAGCGCCGCAACGGCGAATGCCGGCTGTCTGTCCAATCAAGCTACGGAACATGCCCAGGTAGTTGTCCAGCGATTCCATCTGATTCTGGCGGAACGGGAAGCCTGTACCCAGCAATGCGCCATCCAGAGTCTTGCGCGAGGTCACGCGCAGGCGCTTGCCGTTAAGCGATGCGCCACGGCCACGGCTGGCGGTGAACTCTTCCTGACGAACCGGGTCCAGCACCACCGCGTGTTCGATCCGGCCTTTGATCCGGCAGGCTATGCTCACTGCATAGTGAGGAATGCCGCGAACGAAATTGGTGGTGCCGTCCAGTGGATCGATGATCCAGACAATGTCGGCCCCATCACCCTGACCCGGCTGAAAACCGGATTCTTCGGCGTGGATGCCATGATTCGGGTAGGCCTTGCGCAGGTGGCCGATGATGGTCTGTTCGGCAGCCCGGTCAACTTCGGTAACGTAATCGTTGGCCTCTTTCTCGTTGACGGTCAGAACGTCAAGCCGCTCCACAGAGCGATAGATCAGTTCTCCTGCACTGCGTGCGGCGCGCAGGGCGATGTTCAACATGGGCTGCATACGGGTGTCTCTGATTAGGGGGTTTTGAAGAGCCGGAAATTGTAGCAGATAAGCACGCCAACATGAATGCATCATGGCCTTTGTGTGCTGGCTTTTGTAAGATGTGCGGTTCCTCGCCAACCGGCGCAACCTTCGTGGAGTGCTAACGTGCTGGACAATGTTCGAGTGGTTCTGGTTAACACCAGTCATCCCGGCAATATCGGTGGCGCAGCCCGCGCGATGAAGAATATGGGGCTTACCCGGTTGGTGCTGGTCGATCCGCAGCGTTTTCCGGATCCCAATGCTGCCGCCCGCGGCGCCGGGGCAGACGATGTGCTCGAAGGCGCCTTGATTGTCCCAACGCTTGAGGAGGCTATTGCCGATTGCGTATTGGTCATGGGTACCAGTGCGCGTGACCGGCGCATTCCCTGGCCGGTGGTGGACCCGCGCGAGGCTGCAGAAAAAGTGCTGGACCAGATTGCCGAGCTGCCAGATGCACAGGTGGCGCTGGTGTTCGGGCGTGAAGATTCCGGCCTTACCAGTGACGAGCTGCAGCGTTGTCAGTTTCATGTGCACATACCATCAAACCCTGAGTTCAGCTCCTTGAATCTGGCGGCCGCGGTACAGGTGCTCGCCTATGAGCTGCGCATGCTGGTGTTAAAGCGCCAGAATCAGCCCACGCACATGCAAAAGATTGAAACCACAGCGACTCAGAATGAAATTCCGACCACTGCCGAGGAAATGGAGCAGTATTTTGGCCATTTGCAGCAGGTGCTGGTTGAAATCGGCTTCCTTGACCCGCACAAACCAAGACAGCTGATGCCAAGGCTACGCCGCCTGTACGGCCGTATCCGGATAAACCGGATGGAAATGAATATTCTGCGTGGCATCCTCACCGAAACACAGAAAGCTATCGGCGTGAAAGCGACCGGTGAGCGGAGACGTTAATCATGTTCAAGCGTATGAAGGAAGATATTGCCAGTGTGTTCCACCGGGACCCGGCAGCACGCAGCACAGTGGAAGTGCTGTTCTGCTATCCCGGTTTGCACGCCATATGGCTGCATCGCCTGGCCCATGCGTTGTGGATGCGCAATGCCCGGCTGGTGGCGCGTATGGTGTCGAATTTCGCCCGCTGGGCCACGGGGATCGAAATTCATCCGGGAGCCAAGCTCGGTCGACGTTTCTTTATTGACCACGGAATGGGTGTGGTGATTGGTGAGACAGCCGAGATCGGTGACGATGTAACCTTGTATCAGGGCGTCACCCTCGGCGGCACCAGTTGGGACAAGGGCAAGCGCCACCCTACGCTGGAAGACGGCGTGGTCGTGGGCGCCGGTGCCAAGGTGCTGGGTCCTTTTACGGTGGGTGCTGGTGCCAAGATCGGTTCCAACGCGGTCGTTACCAAGGCGGTGCCGGCCGGTGCAACTGCGGTTGGTATTCCTGGTCGTATCATTCCGAAAGAGTCGGACAAGGCTGACGAGCAATGCGCCAAGCGTCAGGCAATGGCTGAAAAGCTGGGCTTCGATGCGTATGGGGTAACCCGTGATACGCCTGACCCGGTGGCTCGTGCCATCGGACAGATGCTCGACCACATGCAGGCTGTGGATGGTCGTCTCGAGGGTATGTGTCAGGCGCTGGGTGAGCTGGGCAGTGATTACTGTGCCAAGGAGCTTCCTGCACTTGGGGGTGAGGACTTCGACCTGCTCAAGGCCGAAGTCGATAGCATTGAAGTCAAGCCGGGTAACTCCAGCGAAGCCGGGCGTTCATAGGATACGATGCCAATGTTGCCGATCTATCTCGATTACGCTGCCACCACTCCGGTAGACCCCGCCGTCGCCGAAAAGATGATGGGGTGTCTGACGATGGACGGGAATTTTGCCAATCCCGCTTCACGCTCGCACATTTTCGGATGGAAGGCCGAGGAGGCGGTGGAGCTTGCCCGGCGCCAGGTTGCGGATCTGGTGGGTGCCGATCCACGGGAAATCATCTGGACGTCCGGCGCGACAGAGTCCGATAACCTGGCCATCAAGGGCGCGGCCTATAGTCGCGCCGAGCGCGGACGGCACATCATCACGTCACAAATCGAACACAAAGCGGTGCTCGACAGCTGTCATCAGCTGGAACGCGAGGGCTTTGAGGTGACCTGGCTCAAGCCCTCGGCTGAGGGCATTATTGAGCCTGAGCAGCTGCAGCAGGCGATGCGTGAGGACACCATTCTCGTATCATTGATGCATGTGAACAACGAGATCGGCACCATCAACGACATCGCCGCTCTTGGGCATATCGCCCGCACAGGCGGCGCCCTGATGCATGTGGACGCGGCTCAGTCCACCGGAAAGCTGCTGATTGATCTGCATGAGCTCCCGGTCGATCTCATGTCATTTTGTGCGCACAAGACCTATGGGCCAAAAGGTGTGGGTGCGCTCTTTGTACGCCGCGATCCAGGGCTGCGTCTTGAAGCACTGATTCACGGCGGAGGGCATGAGCGTGGTATGCGATCTGGGACTCTGCCGACCCATCAGATCGTTGGTATGGGGGCGTGCTTCGCTTTGGCCGGAGAGTTGATGAGTCAGGAAAACCAGCGCATCAGCGAACTGCGCGACCTGCTGCTGGCCGGTTTGGCCGTTTTGCCCGAGGTGTTCGTTAATGGTAGCCGTGAACGGCGCGTGCCACACAACCTCAATCTGGCTTTTGCCGGAGTCGATGGGGAGCTGCTTTTGCTCGCATTGAAGGATCTGGCACTTTCTTCCGGTTCGGCCTGTACATCTGCCTCTGTTGAGCCATCCTATGTATTACGAGGATTGGGCATGACCAATGAGCTTGCCCAGGGTTCGCTTCGACTCTCACTGGGTCGCTTCACCACGATCGACGAAGTGAAACGTGCTGCGCAGATACTCTGTGCGGTGGTCCCGCGATTACGCCAGGTCGCCTGAACGGCTAGCCCATCCGCGCTGTGCCGATGAATCTGCCGGCCGGTATGTATTTGCCTCTAACCTGCGTATAATCCGCGGGTTAACAATTCCGCATAATTTCTCAACTTACATTTATATTTCTGGAGAGTTTTCCATGGCCGTAGAACGTACCCTGTCTATCATCAAGCCCGACGCAGTTGCCAAGAACGTAGTTGGTCAGATCATCAGCCGTTTCGAAAAGGCCGGTCTGAGTGTTGTCGCTGCCAAGATGGTTCAGCTGTCCCAGTCCGATGCTGAAGGCTTTTATGCCGAGCACAGCGCGCGTCCTTTCTTCAAGGATCTGGTTGGTTTCATGACCTCCGGTCCGGTTGTTGTTCAGGTGCTGGAAGGCGAAGGCGCAGTATTGAAAAACCGTGAACTGATGGGTGCTACCAACCCCAAGGAAGCTGATGCGGGCACTATCCGCGCTGATTTCGCTGAATCCATTGATGCCAACGCCGTACATGGTTCGGACTCTACTACTTCCGCGGCTCGCGAAATCGGTTACTTTTTCGCAGAAACCGATCTCTGCTCGCGCGGCTAAGATGATTTTCAACACCAGGGTGATGATGTGACTGCCACAAGCAATGTCAACGGCAAAGTAAATCTGCTGGGTCTGACCCAGCCGAAAATGGAAGCCTTCTTCGAGAGCCTCGGGGAAAAGCGCTTCCGTGCCGGACAGATAATGAAGTGGATTCATCACCAGGGTGTTGATAATTTCGACGACATGACGAATGTCAGCAAGGCCCTGCGCGAGAAGCTCGCAGCCTGCGCCGAGATTCGTCCGCCGGAAGTCGTCAGCGAAGACATCTCCACCGACGGTACACGCAAGTGGGTCGTAAGAGTTGCCTCTGGCAGCTGCGTGGAGACTGTCTACATCCCCCAGAATGGACGCGGCACTCTGTGCGTGTCTTCCCAGGCGGGTTGTGCGCTGGACTGCAGTTTCTGCTCTACCGGCAAGCAAGGTTTTAATAGTGATCTGAGCGTGGCCGAAATCATCGGTCAGGTCTGGATTGCCAACAAGTCCTTCGGCAGTATCCCGGCCAAGAGTGATCGCGCGATTACCAACGTGGTTATGATGGGTATGGGTGAGCCGCTACTCAATTTCGACAATGTGCTTGATGCCATGTTGTTGATGATGGATGACCTGGGTTACGGGATCTCCAAACGTAAGGTTACTTTGTCGACTTCCGGCGTGGTGCCGATGATCGAGAAGTTGGGCGAAGTGACTGATGTGGCACTGGCGCTTTCGCTGCATGCGCCAAATAACGCCCTTCGTAACCAACTGGTGCCGTTGAACAAGAAGTATCCCCTGGAAGTCTTGCTGCCTGCCTGTAATCGTTACATGGCCAGACTTGGCGAAAAGCGGGTGCTGACTATTGAGTACACCATGCTCAAGGATATCAACGACCAGCCAGAACACGCGGAAGAGATGATAGCGCTACTGCGCGAAACCCCTTGCAAGATCAATCTCATACCGTTCAACCCTTTCCCCCATTCCGGGTACGAGCGGCCAAGTAACAACAGTATCCGCCGCTTTCAGGATATGCTGCACAAGGCGGGCTACAACGTCACCGTGCGCACGACCCGGGGTGAAGATATCGATGCCGCCTGCGGTCAACTGGTTGGCCAGGTCATGGATCGTACCCGGCGCAGTGAACGCTACATCGCTCTTAGAGAATTGCCGGTTGACGGGTCGCCTGTTGCGCAGCCTTCCAACGCGGACCGGTAAGCCATCCAACCGAGGATCGATTGTGATGAACAGAATGATGATCGCGGTAATATTGCTCACAGCCTTCACCCTCAGCGGGTGCGTAACAACCAGTGATCAGCCGCAGAAAAACAAGCCTGATCCGGATGCCGGGCGTGATGCTTATATTCAGCTGGGCCTGGGCTACCTGCGTGAAGGCGAAACTGAAAGTGCGAAGGCGCCGCTGAGTGAAGCGTTGAAAATAGACCCTCGTTCGGCCGCGGCGCACCTGGCTTTGGCGATGGTGTTCCAGCAGGAAGGTGAAACCACCTCGGCGGACAAGCATTACCGGGATGCACTGGCCAGTGAGCCAGACAATCCCCGAATATTGAACAATTACGGAGTTTTTCTGCTCAGTGAAGAGCGTTATCAGGATGCGCTCGGTTACTTCCAGCAGGCCGCCCAGGACAACCTGTACGGTGAGCGCTCCAGAGTCTTTGAAAACATCGGTCTGACTTATCAGCGGATGAATCAGCCGGAGGAAGCCAAGGCGAGCTTTGAACGGGCTCTGCGCTTGAATAGCCGGCAACCTCTTGCGTTGCTGGAAATGGCAAAGATCGAGTTCGCCCAACAGAATTACGTCCCGTCATGGGACTACTATCGCAGTTTCACCCAGTTTTCCGGGCAGAATGCAGCCAGCCTCTGGCTAGGTATTCAGCTGGCACGTAGGTTTGAAGATCACAATCGCGCTGCAAGCTACGCTCTGCAGTTGCGCCGCCTGTATCCCACAAGTCCGGAAGCGCAAGCATTGAAGGCAGCAGATCAATCATGAGTACAGAGCAGCGAGATGCGATGCCGCCAAATGGTGAATTTCGGCCCGATGACGGAAGGATGGCCCATCCGGGCGCGACGTTGCAGGCAGCACGCGAAGCCAAGGGTCTGAGTACTGCAGAGGCTGCGACCAGTTTGCGGCTTCCAGAGAAAATACTGGTCCACCTGGAAGCCGGACGGTTCGATCAGCTGCCCGGTGATACGTTCGCACGGGGCTATGTACGCAGTTATGCACGTTTGCTGGGTCTGGACGCCAACCGTCTGGTGCTTGAATATGACAGGTCCCGCGGTATAGAGGTGCGTGAGCGTCAGGTCAGCGGCATCGACAAGATGGCCAGACCGGGCAAGGCAGGCGGCATGCTCGTGACCTGGACAACCGTCATTGTTGCGGTGGCCATTGTCGCTTCGATCCTGCTGTGGTGGTACGACAGCCAGCCGACACGATCTGTTGATGATGTGTCCGATATTGCCAGCCAGGTTCTTGACGAAGTTGAAGTGGACGCCATGGCGCTGCCCGAGGATTTTGCCTCGGAGCCATTGTTGTCCGAGGATGCCTCTATCGCGATGCCAGGCCCGCTATCTTCAGTGGTGGATGCTGAAGGAAATACCCAGGAGCCAGCTGCACAGGACGATTCTGCATCCTCCGAGGAGGGTACAGCGACCGGCGCTGCGGAGCCGCAGGCAGCAGTTGAACAGCCTGCGCGCGCTGCCGTTGTCGATCAGGAGGCCGTTGTGGAGACTGCAGAGCAGCCATCAACGACAGGCAGAGGTTTGCGGATGCAGTTCAGTGGCGACTGCTGGGTACAGGTGACGACCCCCGGTGGCGAATCTCTGCACAGCAGCTTGATGCAGTCAGGTCAATCACTGTCGATCGATCATCAGGGGCCTATCGATGTAGTGATAGGTGCTGTTGAGGCTGTTTCGACTATCGCCTTCAATGGCGAGCCAGTGAACACGCAAAGCGTCCGCGAGTCAGGCGTGGTACGCCTGCGGTTGGGCTGAAGGAGCAACGCGATGCATCACCAATCCCCTATCAAACGTAGAGTGTCGCGCCAGATTCGTGTCGGATCGGTACTGGTCGGCGGCGATGCGCCTATTTCTGTTCAGAGCATGACCAATACCGAGACCTGTGATGTGGCCGCTACGGTTGCTCAGATCAGGCAGTTGGAAGCAGTGGGTGCAGACATTGTAAGAGTGTCGGTGCCGAGTATGGAGGCTGCGGAGGCCTTTGGCGAAATTCGCAAGCAAACTGCCATGCCGCTCGTTGCCGATATTCACTTTGACTACAAGATTGCTCTGCGCGTTGCCGAGCTGGGCGTGGACTGCCTGCGGATCAATCCGGGTAATATCGGGCGCGAAGACAGGGTACGTGCAGTTGTTGATGCAGCGCGTCACAACGGCATTCCGATTCGTATCGGTGTAAACGCGGGTTCGTTGGAAAAAGACCTACAGAAAAAATACGGTGAGCCTACGCCTGAGGCCTTGGTGGAGTCAGCATTACGCCATGTCGAGTATCTCGACAAGCTCGACTTCCAGGACTTCAAAGTCAGCGTGAAGGCCTCCGACGTGTTTATGGCCGTGGGCGCCTACCGGCTGCTGGCGGCCCAGATCGATCAACCTTTGCATTTGGGTATAACCGAAGCCGGAGCGTTGCGTTCGGGAACGGTCAAGTCAGCCGTTGGCCTGGGCATGCTGCTCGCTGAGGGCATCGGGGATACCATTCGTATTTCCCTGGCCGCTGATCCGGTGGAAGAGATCAAGGTAGGTTACGACCTGCTCAAATCCTTGCGCCTGCGCTCGCGGGGCATCAATTTCGTCGCTTGCCCAAGCTGCTCTCGGCAGAATTTCGATGTGATCAAGACCATGAACGAACTTGAAGCGCGCCTGGAGGATGTTGTCGTGCCTCTGGACGTAGCGGTGATTGGTTGCGTGGTCAACGGACCGGGCGAAGCAAAAGAAGCTGATATTGGTCTTACAGGCGGCTCACCCAACAATCTGATCTACGTTGGCGGCACCCCGAATCAGAAGGTCGATAACGTTAATCTGGTTGATACGCTGGAAAAGCTCATACGAGACAAGATTGCCGCCAAACAGGCGCTGGAAGCCAACACCATCGCCCGTGGCTGATTAAGGAAAGATGCATTGAAGACCCTGCAAGCCGTGCGCGGCATGAACGACGTTCTGCCCGCCGACAGCGCCCTATGGCAATACTTCGAAAGAACTGTGGCGGATCTGCTAAGTGGCTATGGCTACCAGCAGGTGCGTATGCCGATCGTCGAGCCTACGGAGCTGTTCAAGCGTTCCATTGGCGAAGTGACCGATATTGTCGAGAAAGAGATGTACACCTTTGCTGATCGCAACGGCGATTCGCTGACCTTGCGTCCTGAGGGCACGGCGGGCTGTGTGCGTGCCATGCTCGAGCACGGTCTGTTGGGTGGCGGAGTAAGCCAGAAGGTCTGGTACGCAGGTCCGATGTTTCGTCATGAGCGACCGCAGAAGGGACGGTATCGTCAGTTCAATCAGATTGGCGTGGAAACCTTCAATATCGCCGGACCGGATATTGATGCAGAACTGATCCTGTTGAGTTGGCGGCTGTGGAAGCAGCTGGGCTTGCAGGACGCGGTTACGCTTGAACTCAACAGCCTGGGGAGCAGCGAGGATCGCGCTCGTTACCGCGATGAGCTGGTGGCTTACCTGCGTGAGCGTTTCGATCAGCTTGATGAAGACAGTCAGCGTCGTCTGGAGAGCAACCCGCTGCGGGTGCTCGATAGCAAGAATCCCGATACCCAGGCCCTGTTGGCCGATGCGCCTCGCCTGGCCGACTTTCTGAATGCAGAGGCTCGCCTGCACTTCGAAGGGCTACGTGCATTACTTGATGCCGCTGGCGTGCCCTATGTTATTAATCCGCGACTGGTTCGCGGGCTGGACTATTACGGGCTGACAGTGTTCGAATGGGTGACTGACAAGCTGGGCGCTCAGGGTACAGTCTGCGCGGGTGGTCGCTATGATGGTCTGGTCGAGCAGTTGGGTGGCAAGCCGGCGTCGGCTGTTGGTTTTGCCATGGGTATTGAGCGTTTGCTGCTTCTGATTCAGACACTGGATCTTGTCCCGAGTGCGCTGGCGCGTCAGGTGGATGTTTACTTCGTTACGCTTGGCGAGGCGGCTGCGGTAGCCAGTTTCAGACTTGCTGAGCAGCTGCGTGAGGCCTTGCCGGGTATTCGTCTGGTGGTGCATTGTGGCGGCGGAAGCTTCAAGAGCCAGTTCAAGAAGGCCGACAAGTCCGGGGCACTCTTTGCGCTTATTCTAGGCGAAGACGAGGCGGCGGCAGAGCAGATCGGAATCAAACCGCTACGCAGCGATGCGCAGCAGGAAAATATTGCCTGGCACGAGCTGCCGGCGCGTCTTCAACAATTATTATAAGCGGAAGAAGCCGCTTAGTTCAGGCAAGGAGTCTGGGGTGACGTACGAGACAGAAGAAGAACAGGTAGAGAAGATCAAGGAACTGTGGAAAAAGCACGGCGTTCCTCTGCTTACTGGTGTCGTAATTGCCCTGGCTGGCGTATTCGGCTGGCAGGGCTGGGGTAATTACCAGGACAACAAGGCAGCCAACGCTTCGGCGCTCTATCAGTCCATGCTGGAATCGGTATTGGGGGATGGAGGTACCGAGGACCGTGCTCGCGGTGCAGAACTCGCCGAGCAGATTCGTGAAGAGTACAGCGGCACGCGCTACGCGCAGTTTGCGGCATTGATGCAGGCGCGCCTGGCAGTAGAGGCAGAAGATCTGCCTGCGGCTGAAGCCCTGCTGAACGAGGTTGTTGGTGATGCAGGTGACCCGGTAATGGAAGAGGTTGCCCGTCAACGTCTGGCCCGTGTATTGGCTGCACAGGATCGCGCCGAAGAGGCGCTTGAGCTGCTGACCGGTGAAGTGTCCGGTGCGCTGTTGGCAAGCCGGGAAGAGGTTCGAGGTGACTTGTTGCTGGAGCTTGGTCGCGAAGCCGATGCCCGCACTGCCTATCAGGCTGCACTGGCAGCGCTTGAAGATCCCCAGGCACGCCCGCAATTACAGTTGAAGCTCAATGATCTGGCGGAGGAAGTCTAGTGAACCTGAAGTTCCCGTATTTGGCTATCACCATGGCAGCCGTGCTGTTTGCAGGTTGCAGTGGTTCCGGCAAAAAAGAGCTCGCTCCGGCAGAGTTGCAGGATTTCACCGCTGAAGTGGAGCTTGAGCGTAACTGGAAGCGGAACATCGGGGCTGGCCAGGGCAAGCTGTACAACCAGCTGATGCCGTCGCTTGATGGTTTGACACTTTATGCAGCTGACGCCAAGGGCCGGGTAGTTGCAATGGACCGGGATACCGGCGATGTGAAGTGGCAGGTCAAGCTCGACGAGCGCGTTTCGGGTGCCGTCGGTACCGGTGGCGGGCGCATCATGGTCGGCACACTGGACGGTGATGTTATCGTTCTTGATGAAGAAGACGGTTCGGAAATGTGGCGTGCACGGGTGTCGAGCGAGGTTCTCGCGCCGCCGCAGACCAACGGTGATGTCGTCGTGGTTCAGACCCTGGATGACAAGATTACCGCTCTGGATATCAGTGATGGCAGTCAGCGCTGGGTCTATGAGTCCAGCGTTCCGGTACTGACCCTGCGGGGGCACAGTACTCCTTTGATCTCGCGCGGTCGGGTTTTTGCTGGTTTGTCCAGCGGACGCGTTGTTGGTCTAGCGGCTGATTCCGGTTTGCCGATCATGGAGGCGCGGGTTGCTCAGCCCCAGGGCCGTACCGAGCTGGAGCGGATGGTCGATGTTGACGGACTGCTGTTGCTGGTTGACGAAACGCTGTATGTCACCAGTTACCAGGGTGCACTTGCAGCTGTTGATGTGAATACAGGCACTGTTCGCTGGCAGAAAGAGGCGTCAAGCCTGGTTGGAGCTGGTGAAGGTTTCGGTAGCGTTTATGTAAGCCACGCTGATGGCCGGGTTGAAGCACTGGATCGTTCGCGCGGTGAATCTCTTTGGGTTAATGATAGCCTTATGCGACGCAGCCTGACGGCACCGGTAGCGTTCAGCAGCTATATCGCCGTAGCCGATTTTGACGGCTATGTGCATTTGCTGGCCCAGACCGATGGCCGGATGGTCGGCCGGGTACGGGTAGATGGCGCTGGCGTTCGTGCGCCGGCCATCGTGCTCGGCAATACCCTCTATGTGTACGGCAATAGTGGTGATCTGGTGGCGCTCACGCCTCCCTAGTTCCAAATGAAGCTATACTTTCCCGGCCGCTGCCCCCTGAAATGGCGCAGCGGCCGTTTTCGTTTATTGCACGGTAGTCCGTGCGCGGAGTATTCATGGTTCCTGTAATCGCCCTCGTGGGGCGGCCCAATGTCGGCAAGTCCACGTTATTCAATCGTCTGACCAAGAGTCGTGACGCTATCGTTGCCGATGTTGCGGGTCTGACCCGTGATCGCCAGTATGGCGAGGCAACCTGGCAGGGCAAGCGCTACATCCTGGTAGATACGGGTGGTATCAGTGGCGACGAACAGGGTATAGACACGGTCATGGCTGGCCAGTCCCTGCAGGCGATCGAAGAGGCCGACGCAGTGCTGTTCCTGGTCGATTCAAGAGCCGGAAGAACCGCTGCCGACGAGCTGATTGCCCAGCATCTGCGCAAGCGCAATAAACACACCTATCTGATTGCCAACAAGATAGACGGTGCCGACCAGGATTCAATCCAGGGCGAGTTTTCCAAGCTTGGCCTGGGTTCGCCGATCGGGATTGCCGCAGCCCATGGCCGCAACATCAATCCCATGCTTGAGCTGGTGTTTGGTGAAAACGGCATCGGCAGTCTGACCCAGGAGCCACTGGCCGAAGGGGAAGAGGGTAAGGCTCCGCGTATTGTAGAAGCGATTGGTACCAAGATTGCGGTCATTGGTCGTCCCAATGTGGGGAAGTCGACCCTGGTCAACCGGATGCTCGGGGAGGACCGGGTGGTGGTATTCGACCAGGCGGGTACCACCCGTGACACCATCTATATTCCCTACGAACGTTATGAAAAACCATACACGCTGATCGATACTGCGGGTGTGCGCAAGCGCGGCAGGGTCTCGGAAGCGGTCGAGAAGTTTTCGGTAATCAAGGCGTTGCAGGCGATCGAGGATTCCAACGTCGTCATCTTTGTCATTGATGCCCGTGAGGGTGTTGTGGAGCAGGATTTGCACCTGTTGGGCTTCGTGCTGGATGCTGGACGAGCTCTCGTTATTGCCGTGAACAAATGGGACGGCATGGATGAGCGGGAGAAGGAATACGTCAAAATCGAATTGCAGCGCCGTCTGATCTTCGCCCAGTTTGCCGATCTGCACTTTATCTCGGCATTGCATGGCAGTGGTGTGGGCCTGCTCTACAAGTCAGTCGACAAGGCCTTTGCCAGCGCGATGACCAAAGTGCCGACCAACCGCATGACCCAGATACTTGAAGACGCCGTGGCCAATCACCAGCCGCCGGTCGTCAACAGTCGCCGCATAAAGCTACGCTACGCTCACCTGGGCGGTTCCAATCCACCGATCATCATTATTCACGGCAATCAGGTGGATAACGTACCCCAGTCTTACACCAAGTACCTGGAGAATACCTTCCGCAAGGTGCTGGGAATGGCGGGCACGCCAATCAGGGTCGAATATAAGGGCGGCGAGAATCCCTTTGCTGATCGCAAGACCGGGTTGACTGATCGCCAGGTGAACAAGAAGCGCCGACTGATGAGTCATCACAAGAAGGAAGAGAAAAAGCGCAAGGACAAGAAGCGATAAGCCTATGGTTGTTGCTGGCGTCTTGGTGCACAAAAAACCCGGCTTGAAAGCCGGGTTTTTTGTGGGCGCTAATCAGGAGTCAGACTGGTCCATGGTTGGATAGTCGGTATAGCCCACTTCTGCACCACCGTAGAGAGTCGCCGGATTGATGTCGTTCCAGGGGGCGCGAGCCTTGATACGCTGCACCAGATCGGGATTGGCAATGTAGGGACGTCCGAAGGCCACCACATCAGCCAGACCGTCTTCAACAGCTTGGGCGCCAGACTCCGCGTTCATGCCGCCAGCCAGAATCAGGCGCCCGTCATACAGCTCGCGCAGGGTTTCGAGAAGCGCGTCGAAACCCTCGTAGACGCCGCCGATCCAGTCAGGGCGGTTGACATGCAAGTAGGCCAGATTGCGTGTGTTGAGCTCACGTAGGAGGTGAGTGAACGTTTCCCTGGGGTCCGCATCGTCCACGCCATTGAATGTGCCCATGGGGGAAATACGGATGCCGACTCGACCGCTGTCGCCTGTGGCGGCAATAACCGCGTCGACTACTTCAAGCACCAGGCGCACCCGGTTCTCGAGGCTGCCACCGTAGTTGTCAGTGCGCTGGTTGCTGTTGGAGCAGAGAAACTGATCGAGCAGATAGCCATTTGCCGCATGTACTTCAACGCCATCAAAGTCGGCATCCAGCGCGTTGTGCGTTGCTTTGGCATAATCAGCAACGATCCGCGGAAGCTCTTCGGTTTCCAGTGCGCGAGGCATCGCGGTTGGTGCCTTGTGATGGCTGCCGTCGGCTTCCTGTACGTAGCACTCGGCTTTGGCTTGGATAGCCGAGGGTGCTACTGGATCGGCACCCTCTGGCTGCAGTAATGGGTGAGAGATACGGCCGACATGCCAAAGCTGGAGGAACATCCGGCCATCAGCCTCATGTACCGCCTGGGTGATCTGCTTCCAGCCGGCAATCTGCTCTGCGCTATGGATGCCAGGAGTCCAGGCGTAGCCCTGACCCTCTGGGCTGATCTGTACAGCTTCGCTGATGATCAGGCCCGCGTTGGCTCGCTGGCGGTAATAGGTCGCGTTAAGCTCGTAGGGTATGTTGCCGGGCTGTTTGCTGCGCTGACGAGTCAGCGGTGCCATGATTACCCGGTTGGGCAGGTCGAGGCTACCCAGGCGAATGGGCGTGAGAAGAGGGGATCGAGACATCTGGTACGACTCCTTGTTGCCTGCTTCAGAGAGAGCAGAAAGTGCCAGTATTATGGGGGCGACATTTCTTTTGACAAGCGCAACGGATTTAACCAGATGTGTCAGGGCAGTTAATCGAATCTATTGAAAGAACACGCGCCGGACGCTGGGCTCGGCGCGTTGTTATCCGTTGATACTCAGGCGGCTTGCGCCTCGGCCTGACGAAGAGCACGGTTCAGGGCGCTGAACAAAGCACGGAAGCTGGCCGTGGTGAGGTTTTCGTCGATCCCGATGCCGTGCAGGGGGCGACCGTTGTCCAGGCGGATTTCAACATAGGCGGCTGCTTTGGCGTTGGTGCCCGAGCCAATCGAATGCTCGTGATAATCCATTATCTCGACTGATACGGGTAAGCCCGCAACAAGCGCCTCAAGGGGCCCTTTGCCCAGACCACGCCAATGCAGTGTGTCGCCCTGGTTCAGAACCTCTACGTCGACGGCGCTGGTGCCGTTTTCTTCCTGCAGTCTGTGCCGGATCAAGGCATAGGGGCTGGTTGCCTGGACATACTCCCGATCCAGGAGCTCATGAATCTGCGCGCCGCTCATTTCGAGGCCGAGGCGGTCGGTTTCGCCCTGTACAACCTGGCTGAATTCAATTTGCATGCGGCGTGGCAGGCTGATGCCATAACCCTGTTCGAGCAAGTAGCTGATGCCACCTTTGCCTGACTGGCTATTGACTCGAATGACCGCATCGTAACTGCGGCCGATGTCCTCGGGATCAATGGGCAGATAGGGCACTTCCCACACTGCGTCGGGTTTGCGTTGGGCAAAACCCTTGCGGATAGCGTCCTGGTGCGAGCCGGAGAAGGCGGTATGGACCAGGTCACCTACATAGGGATGCCTTGGATGTACCGAGAGCTGGTTGCATTCTTCCACTACCTTGCGCACCGCATCAATATCGGAAAAATCCAGCTTTGGGTGGATGCCCTGGGTATAGAAATTGAGTGCCAGAGTAACCAGATCGACATTGCCGGTACGCTCACCATTACCGAACAGGCAGCCCTCGACGCGATCGGCACCGGCAAGCAGGCCGAGTTCGGTGGCAGCTACACCGGTGCCCCGGTCATTGTGCGTATGCAGGCTGATCAGCACGCTCTCGCGACGGCTGATGTGCCGACCAAACCATTCGATCTGATCAGCGTAGTGGTTGGGCGTGGCAATCTCGACTGTTGCCGGCAGGTTCAGAATGACCTTGTTATCGGGTGTCGGCTGCCATACGTCGAGCACGGCATCACAGACTTCAACGGCGAACTCCAGTTCGGTCGAGGTGAAAATCTCCGGTGAGTATTGAAAGGTCCACTGGGTTTCTGGCTGCTCTGCCGCGAGCTGTCTGATCAAGGTGGCGGCGTTGACAGCAATATCGACGACGCCCTTTTTATCCTGATTGAAGACGATCTTGCGGAAGCTGGGCGCCGTGGCGTTGTAAACGTGAACAATCGCTTTCTTGGCGCCGCGTACGGACTCGAATGTACGTTTGATCAGGTCTTCCCGGGCCTGGGTGAGCACCTGAATAGTAACGTCATCGGGAATGTGGCCTTCGTCGATCAGGCTGCGTACAAAGTCGAAGTCGGCTTTGGAGGCAGACGGAAAAGCCACTTCGATCTGCTTGACGCCAACCTTGACCAGGGTCTGGAAGAATTTGAGTTTGCGCGCGGGGTCCATGGGCTCGATCAGCGATTGATTGCCGTCACGCAGGTCGGAGCTGCACCAGATCGGTACTTCGGTAAGCGACCGCGATGGCCATTGGCGATCGGGAATATCTACCGGCTCGAATGCACGATATTTGCTGGACGGATCTTTGAGCATGCTCATGGTCTGCTTCCTCTTCGGCCCGATACCTTGTGGGTCGGGCGGGTACTCAATGGGGTGTTGTTGCAGTGAAAGTTAGCGGTTGGTAATTTTTATTGCAATGGGTGTTTTAAATTTGGCAGGAATAGCTAATAAGTTGCGATATTCGGGTTTCAGATGATTATGGATTGGTGATTTTGGGGGATTGTTGCGTGATTCTTCGAGTGCGATTTGGAAGCGAAAGAGTTCGTTGGGGATAGGTGTTGGTCACTCCCAGTCTTGCGGGATTACGAAAGCCGCCGTGAATCCCTCCCTGGAGGCTTGTCAGAAACGTCCCTGTTTCAGACACTTTCTTCACCCGGCCAGGCTGAGCGCTAAACCAGCATCGGAGTGATGCGGGGTTTGCAG
This sequence comes from uncultured Halopseudomonas sp., assembly GCF_963977355.1. Taxonomy (NCBI): domain Bacteria; kingdom Pseudomonadati; phylum Pseudomonadota; class Gammaproteobacteria; order Pseudomonadales; family Pseudomonadaceae; genus Halopseudomonas; species uncultured Halopseudomonas sp. The sequence goes on from NZ_CAXBOV010000013.1 coordinate 104,626, forward strand.
TCCAAATTCAAAACCAGAATTTATCTAACGACCCTATTGAGGGTTCTCTCGCTGGCAACTGATTAGCTAGTAGCAGTGGCAGGCCGAGAGGACTAAGCCGACCGTCGATGGCATGGATGCCATCGTCGAGCTTACAGGGACGTACTTGCAGCGTGTCGGTGTGGACTCTCGGCCTGGGGCTGCCTCACTCGATGTTTCAGACACTTTCTCCACCCCGCCAGGCTTTACGCTCAACGGGTGTTAGCGTGATGCGTATTTTGCTGTCCAAGATCAAAATCCAAACCAGCTTTCCTGCGGACCATAATGGTCATGGCATGAAAGCCCCGATGAAGATCGACGGGTCCACGCGGGTGTTATTGAGACTGACATTCCAGTGCAGATGGGGGCCGGTTGCTCGGCCCGTTGCGCCTACCTTGCCGACGTGTTCGCCGCGGGCGACTTCATCGCCTACCTTCACGTCGATCGCCGATAGATGGCAGAACATACTGATCAGTCCTTGGCCGTGATCAACGAATACCGTTTTGCCGTTAAAGAAATAATCACCCGTAAGAATCACCTGTCCAGCGGCTGGGGCTTTGATCGAAGTGCCGGTGGGTGCGGCGAAGTCCAGCCCGGAGTGGGGGTTGCGTTCTTCACCGTTGAAGAATCGGCGCAGGCCGAAGGCACTGGAAAGGCGGCCTTCCACGGGGCGGTCAAAGAGCAGATTGCTGGGTTGGCGGGCGCTGAAGCGCTTGTAGGCGGTGATCTGTTCGTCCAGCTCACGCTGTATGCGTTTCAGATGCTCGGGATTTGGCGTGACGTGCTGCTGGTTTTTCAGTTTTATGTGCTGTTCGGGGTATTTGCGGTCGGTAACCTTGAAAGCAATGCGTTGTCCGTTGTCAGTCTCGATGTATTCGGTGCCGGGTTTTACGGTTAACGGAATACCTGCGATGGCGATCCAGCGCTCGCCGTCCTCGCGGATCACCAGTAGCGGTTGGTCGCGATATTGCGCTGCAGGAGCATCGGCTTGCTCCGGCAGCGCGACCACAACTACGCCGCCGGGGACTGGCTTGTTTAATAGTCGGGTAATGAAGCCTTCTGCCTGGGCAGGGAAAGAGAACGCTGCCAGACACAATAGAATGAATAGACGCTTGAACGGCATGGTTAATCCAGCAGTGGGAGTGTGTGTGGTGCGTCCAGATTGTCTTCGACGCGCAAGGCCAGGCGACCATCGCTGAGCTGGGCTTCAATGCGCTGGCCCGGTTTGGTGTCGGCTTGGCTGCGCAATGGTTTGCCCTGCTGGTCAAACAGGATGCTGTAGCCGCGGCCCAGCGTCGCCAGGGGACTGACTACATGGAGGGTCTGGACCAGGCTTTCCATACGTTGCCTGCGCTGCTGCAGTGTTTGCGTCATGGCGCGGGGCATTCGCTGATCGAGCTGGTCGAGGCGTTGCCGCAGGAGTGCCAGGTGCCTACCTGGATGCTGGGCCTGCAGACGCGCTTGTAATCGCTCATTGCGCTGACCTATCAGGTTCAGTTGCTGGCGTGCGCTTCGCTTGAGCCGCAGCTCCAGATCATCCAGACGTTGCGCTTGCTGAGTCAGGCGCTCGCCTGGGTGGCGCAGGCGGCGGCGCAGGTTGTCCAGGCGCAGGTGCTCACGGGCCAGGCGGTCGCGCAGGCATTGGCGCAGTTGCCGATGGACGCGTTCGACCTGTTGCAACATGGCTTGCTTGTCGGGGCTGAGCAGTTCAGCGGCCGCAGAGGGTGTAGGCGCACGCACGTCGGCAATGAAGTCGCAAATCGACACGTCGGTCTCATGCCCCACAGCGCTGACTGTCGCGGTTTGGCAGTCGGCCAGGGCGCGAGCAACGATTTCTTCGTTGAAGGGCCAGAGATCTTCCAGAGATCCACCGCCGCGGGCAACGATCAATGCGTCAAAACCTGATCGGTCGGCCAGTTGGAGGGCGCGCACAATTTGCGGTGCGGCGTCACGGCCCTGGACCGGGGTAGGGATTACGACCAGTTCGATGAAGGGTGCGCGCCGGCCAAATACGCTGATGATGTCTCTTACTGCCGCGCCGCTGGGCGATGTGATGACGCCTATGCGTTTAGGGTGCGTGGGTAATGGCCGTTTGCGTTCAGTGGCGAACAGACCTTCTTCCAGAAGCTTGGCTTTCAATGCGTCGAATGCCAGGCGCAGGGCGCCGTCGCCGGCTGACTCCATGCTGTCGACAATCAGTTGATAATCACCCCGGCCTTCGTAGAGGCTGACGCGACCGCGTACCCGTACCTGCAGGCCATCATTCAATGCCAGGCGTACGCGACTGGCATGCTGACGGAAAAAGGCACAGCGGATCTGTGCCTTACTGTCCTTCAGGCTGAAATACAGGTGGCCAGATGAGGGGCGGGCGAGGTTTGACAGCTCACCTTCGACCCAGATCTGCGGGAATACGTCCTCGAGCAGGCTGCGGGCGCGAGCATTGAGTTGGCTGACGCTAAGCACGTCGCGTTCTTTGGTAAGGCGTTGAAACAGGGCGTCATCATTCATGTGCACATCTTAGCCTGCCGAAGGCCTGCAGAGAATAATCAGGTTGTAATGCGATACTCATTGAGCGTAATGCGTGTGGCAGGTATAATGCCCTGCTTCCATTTTCCCGCTCGGGAGCCCTGCTATGCTACGTGTAAGCCAAGAAGCCCTAACCTTTGACGATGTTCTGCTTGTGCCCGGTTATTCCGAGGTCATGCCGAAAGACGTCAGCCTCAAGTCCCGGCTCACCCGGCGCATCGAGCTCAATATCCCCCTGCTGTCCGCTGCCATGGATACCGTCACCGAGGCTCGCCTGGCTATCGCCATGGCCCAGGAAGGCGGCATGGGGATTATCCACAAGAACATGACTGTTGATCAGCAGGCTGCCGAAGTACGCAAGGTGAAGAAATTCGAATCCGGCGTCGTCAAGGATCCGATCACTATCGATGCAGATGCCACTGTTGGTGAGTTGGTCGAGCTGACCCGCGTGAACAATATTTCCGGTGTGCCGGTTCTGTCCAACGGTGAACTGGTGGGTATTGTCACAGCCCGTGACGTGCGTTTTGAAATTCGCATGGAAGCCCTGGTCCGCGAAGTCATGACCGGCAAGGACAAGCTTGTCACTGTCAAGGAAGGCGTTAGCGCCGGTGCAGTGCGCGAGTTGTTGCACCGTCATCGTATCGAAAAGGTACTGATCGTTGATGACGAATTCCGCCTCAAGGGCATGATGACCGTCAAGGATATCGAGAAAGCCCGTGCTTATCCCAACGCTACCAAGGACGACCAGGGTCGGCTGCTGGTTGGTGCTGCCGTGGGTACCGGTGCCGATACACCTGAACGCGTTGCCGCTCTGGCCGCTGCCGGTGTTGACGTGGTGGTTGTCGATACCGCCCATGGCCACTCCCGCGGTGTGCTTGATCGTGTGCGCTGGGTGAAGGACAACTATCCGGATATTCAGGTGGTTGGCGGCAATATCGCCACTGCCGAGGCTGCACTGGCCCTGGTTGAAGCGGGTGCCGATGCAGTCAAGGTAGGCATTGGCCCCGGCTCTATCTGCACCACGCGTATTGTCGCGGGTGTCGGTGTTCCTCAGATCTCCGCCATCGCCGACGTAGCCACAGCGCTCAAGGATCACGATGTGCCGGTGATCGCCGACGGGGGTATCCGTTTCTCCGGTGACCTGTCCAAGGCAATTGCCGCTGGAGCCTCGGTAGTGATGATGGGCTCAATGTTCGCTGGTACCGAAGAGGCACCGGGTGAGGTTGAGCTGTTCCAGGGCCGTTCTTACAAGGCTTACCGTGGCATGGGATCCATGGGTGCCATGTCGGGTAGCCAAGGTTCCTCGGATCGCTATTTCCAGGACTCGAGTGCAGGTGCCGAGAAGCTGGTTCCCGAGGGCATCGAGGGACGCGTGCCTTACAAGGGCTCGCTGGCTGCGATCATCCATCAGTTGATGGGCGGTCTGCGCGCTTCCATGGGTTACACCGGCAGCAGCAACATCCTTGAAATGCGCACCAAGCCGCAGTTCGTGCGCATTACCAATGCCGGTATGAGTGAGTCGCACGTCCACGATGTGCAGATCACCAAGGAATCACCCAACTACCGGGTTGGTTAAGCGACAGCGCGGAGCCTCTGTCACGGCCTGCACAGTCAGGTCATGACAGGGAGCATTCCCGGATCGATCGCTGCAGTCATTATTTTCACTGCTTTTTTGCGCAACCCCCATCAGAGAGCCTGCCCCATGGTCCATCAAGATATTCATGCCCACCGCATCCTGATTCTGGACTTCGGTTCTCAGTACACCCAGTTGATTGCTCGCCGTGTACGAGAGATTGGTGTGTATTGCGAGATTCGTGCCTGGGACATGGACGAAAACGAGATTCGTGATTTCGCCCCCAAGGGCATCATTCTCGCGGGTGGGCCAGAGTCCGTGCCGCTGCCAGGCTCACCTCGCGCTCCCGAAGTCGTATTTACGCTAGGTGTGCCTGTGCTGGGTATTTGTTACGGCATGCAGACCATGGCCGAGCAGCTCGGCGGCAAGGTTCAGGGCTCCGACAAACATGAGTTCGGTTACGCGCGGGTCGACATAGTTGGCAAAAGCGACTTTCTCGCAGGTATTGAGGACCATGTCGACGCGGATGGTCAGTTCAGCCTTGATGTATGGATGAGTCATGGCGATAAGGTCATTGAGCTGCCCGAGAATTTCCAGATTCTGGCCAGCACCCCGAGCTGCCCGATTGCGGCAATGGGCGATGAAAAGTGCCATTTCTATGGCCTGCAGTTTCACCCGGAGGTGACCCATACCCGCCAGGGACAGCGCATGCTGTCGCGCTTCATTCTTGAGCTGTGCGCGTGTGAGGCCCTGTGGACGCCGTCCAACATTGTTGAGGATGCAGTCGCCAACGTGCGGGCGCAGGTTGGCGATGCCAATGTGCTTTTGGGTCTGTCTGGCGGTGTGGACTCTTCGGTAGTCGCCGCGCTGCTGCATCAGGCCATTGATGATCAGTTGACCTGTGTATTCGTGGATAACGGTTTGCTGCGTCTGCACGAGGGTGAGCAGGTGATGGCCATGTTCGCAGAGAACATGGGCGTGAAGGTCATTCGCGTTAATGCCGAAGAGAAGTTTCTTTCCCGGTTGCTGGGCGTTACTGACCCTGAAGAAAAGCGCAAGATCATCGGCCGCACCTTTATTGAGGTCTTCGATGAAGAGGCGACCAGGCTCCAGGGCGTGAAGTACCTGGCCCAGGGCACCATCTATCCAGATGTGATCGAGTCTGCCGGCTCCAAGAACGGCAAAGCCCATGTGATCAAGTCCCACCATAACGTTGGTGGCCTACCGGACGATATGGCCTTCGAGCTGGTTGAGCCACTGCGCGAGCTGTTCAAGGACGAGGTCCGCAAGATCGGTCTGGAACTGGGCCTGCCCTTCGACATGGTCTACCGTCATCCCTTCCCCGGTCCGGGTTTGGGTGTGCGGATTCTCGCTGAAGTGCGCAAGGAATATGCTGACATTCTGCGCCGTGCGGATCATATCTTTATCGAAGAGCTGCGCCGTGCCGATCTCTACCACAAGACCAGTCAGGCCTTCGCGGTGTTCCTGCCGGTGCGCTCCGTGGGCGTTGTAGGTGACGCCCGCCGTTACGAGTGGGTAATCGCTCTGCGTGCGGTAGAGACCATCGACTTCATGACGGCGCGCTGGGCGCACCTGCCTTACGAATTCCTGGAGACCGTATCCAATCGGATCATCAACGAGATCACTGGCGTATCCCGGGTCACCTACGATATCTCCAGCAAGCCGCCAGCGACCATTGAGTGGGAATGATCGGCCATTGGGATCTTATTCGGTATAAGCGGGTCTCACTGTAACCATTGAGTGAGACTGCATATGCGTAATACAGGTAACGAGAAAACCCGAAAGAAGCTGGAACGCCTGGCCTGGTTCCTCGACAGTTCTATCAAGGTGCCGGGCTTCAATGCCCGCTTTGGTCTGGATGGCCTTATAGGCCTCATCCCCGGTATAGGTGACGTCATCTCGGCGTTGATTTCCAGCGTGGTGATCTCCGAGGCCGCGCGCATGGGCGCTTCCAAGGCTTTGATGCTGAAGATGGCGTTCAATATCCTGGTGGATACCGTGGTAGGTGCTTTGCCGCTGGTGGGCGATCTTTTCGATTTTGCCTGGAAGGCCAATAATCGTAACGTGAACCTGCTCAATCAATACCTGGACAGCCCCCGTGAAACGGAGGTCAGTAGTCGCTTTTTTGTCTGGGGGCTGGCTAGCGTACTTCTGGGTTTGGTTGCTCTGGTCGGCTATTTGGTTCTGCTTCTATTCCAGGCCCTGCTCAACCTGGCCGGCGTCTGACCCGCAAAAAGGCCGCGGGCCGCAGCATCAACTGAGCATATATATTTCAGGGGCTTACAGCCCTCCCCGAGAGTTCACTGGCCGTCCAGTCGATCAACCTAGCGGCAAGTTCATCAGAAGCCTTTTTGAAAGCACTCACCACCCCGGGAACGGCCTCAGAGGCCAATGGCTGTTGAGTAATAAAAGTCTTGCCCGCAATAATATTCCGGCTTGTGGGGTCAATCAGTCGGGCGTTCAGTTCGATAAGGGCATAGGGTCCGGAATCTCCGTAGATCACCTGAAAACGTCGCAGGTCGCTGCTCATGTGAATGTCAGCGCTGAAGGCGTTCTCATCCGTGCTCACTGCGGTAAATGCTCCACGTTGCTCGAAGGCCTGCGCCAGATGGTCTCGCAGCAGAGCTGGTGCTGGATCGGTCCAACGCGCGCCCTTGTAGTTCTGCAGCTCGTTACCCCGGGGATTGACTACCATGCGCGGACTACTCAGCACCGAGCCCGCTCTGGGCGTGCTGATTCGCAATGTGAAAGGGACAGGGTCGCCGGAGGCGACGGTCATGTCCGGCGCGGGTAGTTGGTAGATTTTGAGCGACTCGGCTTCCGGGAAGATGGTGCACGCGGAAAGCCATAAAGTACTCAGCAACGAAATACCCGTCAGGAGCTTGCGGTGGGCCTGTTTCATGGTTCGAACTCCTCCATGCTATCGCGACCCAGTATGAAGCGCGTGGGATTATCTTCGAGACGGCGCGTAATGGTGCGTAATGAGCTAAGTGTGGCGCGCAGTTCGTTGATGGCCGGTTCCAGTTGGGAAAGGCCCTGCATACCCGATGTAAAAGCTTCACTGTTATCGTCCAGCAGGCTTTCCAGGGTTCCGCTGGCGCTGGCGATGGATGTCAGTGCTTCCTCGGCCTGATTCAACGTGCGCGCGCCTTGTTGGTTGAGCAGCCTGTCAGCGCTTACTACCAGATCGCTGCTGCGTTCCAGCGTTTCATTGACTTGCTCGCTGGCCTTGGTCAGTTCCGCGAGCAGGCGCGCAAGATCTTCACTCTGGGCTGCAATGCCACCCGTGGCGCGCTCGACGTTGGTCAGGGTACGGCCAATGCTGTCGGCATTCTCATCTGACATGATGCTTCGGGCATTGGACATCAGCTGGTTGACGTTGGTCATGAGATCTTCGCCGTCGGCCAGCAATGAGGAAATAGGCGAGGGCGCGGCAACGATAACAGGAGTCCCGTTGTTACTGGTCAGCAATGGGCTGTTAGGCGTGCCATGACTCAGTTCGATGACCGAGTTGCCGGTTATCCCAGTGAAGGACAGGCGTGCACGAGTGTTTTCCTTGATGGGTACATCGGTACCCACCCGGATTTTCGCAAGGACGCGGCGAGGGTCTTCGGGGTCGAGTTGCAGCGAGTAGATGTCTCCGACCTTGATCCCGCTGTACTGCACAGCACTGCCGCGTGACAGGCCGGTAACTGCCTCTTTGAAGACGACGATGTATTCCTTGTATTCGCGGCTGTTAGCCGCGCTGCCAAGCCATAGTGCGAACACGACGGCAGCGCCGGCAGCGAGCAGCGTAAAGAGCCCTATCAGCACGTGGTGAGCTCGGGTTTCCATCAGCTGTCATACTCCGGCGGGTGTCTGTTACGGTCGGTCGCATCGGCCGCGGCGCGGCCTCTGGGACCATGGAAGTATTCCTGAATCCATGGATCGTCTACGGCCGCTACCCGCTCGAGGGTGTCGGCCACCAGCACTTTTTTCTGGGACAGCACTGCAATTCTATCGCAGATTGCGTAGAGCGTATCAAGATCATGCGTCACCAGGAATACACTCAGACCCAGCGCATCGCGCAGAGTTCGTATCAGCTCATCAAAGGCAGCGGCACCGATAGGGTCGAGGCCGGCAGTCGGCTCGTCCAGGAACAGAATATCCGGATCCAGTGCCAGTGCGCGGGCCAGCGCTGCACGCTTGATCATCCCGCCGGATAACTCTGAAGGATATTTACTCCCGGCGTTGGCATTGAGCCCGGTAAGAGCGATCTTCATCTGTGCCAGGTGTTCGGCGTCTGCGCGATTCAAGCCGCCGTGTTCAATGAGGGGTAAAGCGATATTCTCAGCAACGGTCATTGAGGAAAACAGCGCGCCCTGTTGAAACAGCACACCAAAGCGTCTTTCGTGTTGAGATCTAGCTTCGTCATCAAGCGTCTGCAGGTCTTCGCCGAAAACCTCGACGCGACCCCCGGTGGGGCGGCGCAAGCCCAGAATCGAGCGCAGCAGCACCGACTTGCCGCTGCCTGAGCCGCCGACCACGCCGAGTATCTCGCCGCGATGGATATCCAGATCAAGGTTCTCATGAATCGTCTGCGTGCCAAATTGGTTGAGCAGCCCGCGTACCCGAATCAGCGGGTCGTTATCTGTGGTATCGCTCACCAGCCCATCTCCATGAAGAAGAGTGCGGCCAGGGCATCCACCAGAATAACCACAAAAATGGACTGCACCACGCTAGACGTCGTGTGCTCGCCCACTGATTGGGCGCTGCCCGTGACCTTGAAGCCTTCGAGGCACCCGATCAGGGCGATCAAGAAGGCAAATACGGGCGCCTTTGCCATGCCGACGTAGAAATGCTGAACATCCATGTTCTGCTGTAGCGTGCCCAGGAACATGGTGGGAGAAATGTCCAGAGAGAGCATGCAGACAAGGGCACCTCCCAAAAGGCCTGAAAACATGGCAACCAGGGTAAGAATCGGCAGCGCTATCAGCATTGCCAGCACGCGGGGCAGTACCAGCAAGTCGATTGGGTTGAGGCCCAGGGCGCGAATTGCATCAACCTCCTCATTGGCTTTCATCGAGCCGATCTGGGCGGTAAATGCGCTCGCGGTTCTGCCGGCAAGCAGAATGGCCGTGAGCAATACGCCAAACTCGCGCATGAACGAGAATGCGACCAGATCCACGGTGTAGATGGTCGCACCAAAGCTTTCCAGAATCGTCGCACCCAGAAACGCTACGACTGCACCGACCATGAAGGTCAGCAGCGCTACGATGGGTAATGCATTGAGGCCGGTGACTTCGATCTGTGCGACCAGCGAGGTCAGCCGCCAGTTTCGCGGGCGCAGGATGTTGCGACTAAGGCTGGCAAGTACCAGGCCAGTGAAGCCGAGCAGCTCAATCAGGTGGTGCCAGAAGGTTAGCGTGGCGTCGCCAACGCGAGCCAGAAGGTCGACAATCAGGAGTCCCGGTCTGGCAGGGTGCGGTGGATCGGCTTCTATGGTCTGGGCGACTCGCTGCAGCAGGGTTCCCTGCTTGGAGTCCAGACCTTCACCATGCTCCGCCAATGTTGCCAACAGTTTGGGCCCCAGCAGTTCGGCGAGCAGCTGGGCGCCGGCCGTATCCAGTTTGCCGAGGCCGCTCAAGTCGGCACTCTGTGCGCCAGAAGTCTGGCTATGTTGCTGACCTATTTGCTCGCGCAACACTGCGTAGTGAGCAAGCACCCAGTCGCCGCTGATGATCAGATGCGCCGGGTCCTGCTCACTGCGTTGGAAGAAATGAGGCTCAGCGCCCGACATCTTTATCGGTATCCGCAATTGTAGTTGGTGGCCGTGTCAGGTCACCGCAGGATGCATCAGGACTTGCGGTCGAACCCATAATCTTCCGACAGTGTGCCCGGGCTGTCCTGACCCTTGGGGGCATAGTCGCGCGGAGGCTCAAGGCTGTCGAACAGGGGCTCGCCATTGGGCCTTTTGCGAGAGACAGGAGGCTCTTCCAGGGCGGCCAGCAGACGCTGACGGGTCATTTCATCAGGGGACAGATCCATCGCACCCTGTGAAAGGTGCTCCTGAATCTCCTGATGACTGCGATTAAGCTGTGCTACCAGGCTCGCGGTGGTTTTGAAGTGACTTGAAACTTCCTGCTGATACTCCTCGAATCGCAACTGCAGACTTTCCAGTTGTGATCGGGTGCCGGACGAATACGAACCACTGACGCGCCTGGCTATCTGAGTCAGCACGATGCCGATAATGACGCCAGCTGCCAGAGCAATGGTTACTGCAATCCACAGGTTTTCGCTTGCTTCCACTGTGCTTCCCCTATTGAGCGATTGGGTGTCAGGCCCGCACGAAAGCGGCTTAACAGCTAATGTACTAACGGTAACGACATTTCTCTGCCAAGGCTAGTACCCTTTGGGGGTAGCCTGTATCCGGCAACGCTCAGGGTCTCCTCCACAGGCCCGAATTGCTGCTGGTCGAGGCGATTTAGCGGACATGTTCACGGGGGTATTAATGAGCGACAAACTTGAGGAAAGAATAACCATTGCAGGGCCAGCTGGCCCCCTTGAATTGCTGGTGACACGCGTTGACGATCCGGTGGCACTTGCTGTCATCTGCCACCCGCATCCCTTGCACGGCGGCACAATGGCTAACAAGGTAGTGCATACGTTGATGCGCGCGGCGCGGGATCTGGGCGCCAATGTGGTCAGGTTCAATTTCCGAGGGGTGGGGCGCAGTGGTGGTGAGCATGACGAGGGTAGGGGTGAAATTGATGACTGCCTTGCCATTATTGACTGGGCTCGACTTGACCTGCCTGCGCCCGCACTGTGGGTAATGGGGTTTTCCTTCGGGGGCTATATTGCTGCGGCGGCGGCCAATCGTCTGGACAGTCCACCCCAGAAACTGGTTCTGGTTGCGCCTTCGGTGGAGCGGTTGCCGTTCCCGGAGCTCCTGCCGTTGAAGACGCCGTCCACGGTGATGATGGGTGAAGCTGATGACGTGGTTGCATCTGCTTCCGTTTTCGGCCTGCTAGAGGGTCGAAATGATGTGGAAGTCGTGCGTTTTGCCGACACAGGTCACTTTTTTCACGGACGTTTGCCGGAATTGAAAGGAGCAGTTGAGCAGGCGTTGACGTGAAAGCGTTTTCCATTACATCGTTCAATTGCCAAATGCGATACCCAGGGGGTACAGTTCCGGCCCCCTCAACCTCCGATGGTCAGCAATATGACGCCTATTGATCGTTACCAGGCGGACCTCAAGCGTCCGGATTTCGTTCACGACCCAGCGCAGGAAGAGGCTGTACGCCACTTGCAGCGTCTCTTTGACGACCTGGTCGCTACCGAACAGTCCAGCTCAGGTCTCTTGGACAAGCTTTTGCGTAAAAAGCCAGAGCGAGTAAAGGGGCTGTATTTCTGGGGCGGAGTGGGCCGGGGCAAAACCTATCTGGTCGACACCTTCTTTGACACCTTGCCGATCGAACGCAAGATGCGCACCCATTTCCATCGCTTCATGCAGCGGGTGCATCATGAGCTGAGAGGGCTCAAGGGCGAGAAGAACCCGCTTACCCTTATTGCCAGGCAGTTTGCCGATGAGGCGCGCGTCATCTGTTTTGACGAGTTCTTCGTCTCGGATATTACCGACGCAATGATCCTCGGCACCCTGATGGAAGAGTTGTTCAAGAACGGCGTCACCCTGGTAGCGACCTCCAATATCGTCCCGGACGGTCTTTACAAGAATGGGTTGCAACGCGCCCGGTTTCTGCCGGCCATTGCGCTACTCAATAGTCATACCGAAGTGGTCAATGTAGACAATGGTGTGGATTATCGTTTGCGCGCCCTGGAGCAGGCTGAGCTGTATCACTGGCCGCTGGATGAGGGAGCAGATCTGAGCCTGCGGCAAAGCTTCGAGAGCCTGGTACCCGATATAGAAGAAGTAGTGGAAGGTGATCTGCTGACCGTCGAGAATCGCCCGGTCAAATCGATTCGTGTCTGCGAGGACGTCGGCTGGTTCGAGTTCCGGGAGTTGTGCGACGGCCCGCGCAGCCAGAATGACTACATCGAGCTGGCCAAGATCTTCCACGCGGTATTGATTGCCAATGTGGAGCAGATGAATGCGAGTAAAGACGACATGGCTCGACGCTTCATCAATCTGGTCGATGAGTTTTATGATCGCAACGTCAAGCTGATACTTTCCGCCGAGGTTGAGCTCAAGGATCTCTACACTGGAGGACGGCTGAGCTTTGAATTTCAGCGCACTCTCAGTCGTTTGCTGGAGATGCAATCCCACGAGTTCCTGGCCCGGGCCCATAAGCCCTGAGGGATCACTCCCAGGCCGACCCGCTGGTAATCGGCCCCGGGGTGTGAGTTTCGTCAGAGATGTTGCCTACTGCAGGTTCTGCTGAAACTGCCGGCGGTATTGATTCGGTGAAAGCTCGGTATGCTGCCGGAACAGGCGGGCAAAGAAGCTCGCGTCGTCGTAGCCCACGTCATAGCTTATGGTCTTGATACTGCGCCGGGTGGTGCTCAACAGGTTTTTTGCGGTTTCGATGCGCAGCCGCTGCAGGTAGTGCAGCGGCTTGTCCCCGGTGGCGCCCTGGAAGCGGCGCATGAAATTGCGAATGCTCATGCCGTGTTGGCTGGCCACATCTTCAAAGCGGAATTTGTCCGCAAAATGCTCCTCGAGCCACTGCTGGATCTGCAGGATGGCGACATCCTGATGCAGTTTCTGACCACCAAAGCCAATCACGCCTGGGGTATAGCTGCGCTGGACTTCGTAGAGCGTGTCCCGGGCAACGGCCTGTGCTACCTGACTTCCACACAGTTTCTCGATTAGATGAATTGACAGGTCACAGCCTGATGTCACTCCGGCTGCACAATAGATGTTGTCGGCATCGGTAATGTGTTTGTCGCGACATAGCATTACCTGCGGAAAGCGCTGGGTGAACTCATCGAAAAAGCGCCAGTAGGTTGTGGCCTCGCGACCATCAAGCAAACCCGCTGCTGCTACCCAGAACACACCTGTTGCTTCGGCGCTGATCAGTGTGCCACGGGCATGTTCATCCTGGAGCCAGGGGATTACGCCCGGATAGCGTTCGAGCATCTGATCGAAGTCGCCCCAGAAGGCAGGCAGCATGATCAGTTGGGGACGCAGGGCGCTGAGGGTCGCATCGGTCGCGATACGGTCCTGGCTGAAACTGGTGACGGGCAGGTTGTCCGGAGCCACGATCGAAGTACGAAATCCAGGTGTGAGTCCATGGCCACGGCGGCGGCCGTCACGCAGGCTGGCCATGTGAAAGAAGTCTTTCGCCTGCATTAGCGTAGAGGCGATTACCCCGTCTGTTGCCAGTATCGCCACTTGGCGAAGCGGGGTGAGGGACTGATTGGGCTGGATCATGATTGTTATCGCTTTTATAAGATGAATCGGCCAAATATTGACTAAAGCATCTTATACTCTGGCGCATGTGCCGTGTTTACCACGATAAAAAGCGGGAATGTCTATTGATCGCCAGATTCGGGGTGACACGCCGCCGGATTATATGGTGCGATCCGGCGGCGGAGTTCGCGCCAGTTACGGCGCGGGGTTGGGTTGGCTTTGATGGATCTCGGCGATTGCATCCAGAACACCATCAGGCAAGCCCATATTGATGCTGCTCAGGTTGCGGTTGAGCTGGTCCATATTGGTGGCCCCGATGATGTTGCTGGTGACAAAGGGCTGCCGAGTAACGAATGCCAGCGCCATCTGAGCTGGGTCCAGTCCGTGTTCGCGGGCCAGTCTCACATATCTGGCACAGGCCCTTTCGGCCTGCGGGTTGGTATACCGGCTAAACCGGCTGAAAAGCGTAAGCCGGCCCTTCTCGGGCTGCAGCCCGTTCAGATACTTGCCAGTCAGGGTTCCAAAGGCCAGTGGGGAGTACGCAAGAAGGCCTACCTGTTCGCGCATAGACATCTCTGCCATGCCCACTTCATAGGTGCGGTTGAGCAGATTGTAGGGATTCTGGATCGATGCAATGCGCGGCCAGCCACGGCTTTCTGCCAGGTGAAGGAACCTGCTCACGCCCCATGGCGTTTCGTTGGACAGGCCGATGTGCCTGATCTTTCCTGCCTTCACGAAGTCTTCAAGAACTTCAAGGGTATCCTCAATGGGGGTGATTTCTTCATCTGGATTGTGGCGGTAGCCCAGATTGCCGAAGAAATTCGTGCTGCGGTCAGGCCAGTGTAATTGGTAGAGATCAAGGTAATCGGTACGCAGGCGTTTGAGGCTGGCGTCCAGGGCTGCAGTGAGGTGCTCGCGGTTGAATCTGGTCTTGCCTTCACGGATGTGTGGTAGCCAGTTCCCGGGGCCGGCTACTTTGCTGGCGATGATCCAGTCTTCGCGATTGGCACGTTCGGCCAGATAATGGCCAAGTATCCGCTCGGTTTCTCCGTATGTTTCGCCTTTGGGCGGGACGGGATACATTTCTGCGGCGTCGATGAAATTGACTCCCGCGTCCTTCGCCCGGTCTATCTGGGCGAATGCATCTTTCTGCGTGTTTTGCTCCCCCCAGGTCATGGTGCCGAGGCACAGTGCGCTGACCTTGAGCTTGGTGCGGCCAAGAGGGCGATATTGCATGGGGTGCTCCCTGATAAGGTTGAGTCCGGTTAATAGGCCGTTAGGCTGAGCTAATATGGCATCGATTGTAAATAAGGGTTGTAATTTTTAGCTCCCTTGGCATAATGCCCGCCACTTTCGACAGGATGCCTAGCCTGTCGTTGTTGTT